>NZ_JBHYFM010000003.1:0-228303 GCF_051859525.1 Roseinatronobacter sp.
ATCTTCGGCACGCCCGCGACCGAGAATGAAATCGGGTGGCTGAACGAGATTCGGGATGCGTCTGACAACACTGACCCGCGCTTGACCGCGCGTTCACGTGCAGTTCTGCGGGGGATATTCGGGAAATGACTTTTCTTTTGACGTCCCTACACACGGGTCCAGCGGGACCAGGGACCACCTGCGCATGACCAGACCTGAAAATGACGAGAATCTGTTCACCCTTCCCATGGCCCCGTCCGGGTCATGGGAGGAGCTGACACCGAACGAGCGCGCATGGATCGAGTTCATCAGGGTCATAAGCTGCGGAAGCGATCCCAGGATCACGCCTGGCAGGGTGCATGCGCTGCGAGTGCTGCTGGACAGCACGTGATCCATTGGCGGGGAAATACTCATCCTTTTCGGAATTTCGGTTCGCGAATGCGTATGTTCAATGACGTGGCGCTGGGTCAGATGGTCTGGTCCCGCGCCATGTCGCGCACTTGGAGCCCATCGGCTTCCGCAACCTCCGCGCAGCCATCGTTCAATTCGTCGAGCGGGATGGGGTGCCGGATGGGAAAAGGTCAGCCGGTTCCTAGCGGGCGGGCCCGGCTAACCTTTTTTCAGATACTTCAGGCAGCGGCCTCCCAACCCCAATGTGCCGTGAAACAACACTGAAGCTTGCTATCATGTTCGATAATATCCGCCAGACGCCAGCGCGTGCAGTTCGTTCCGATACGGACAGGCGCCGGAAAGGTGCCGTTGCGCTTCCAACGCCAGATACTATCAGTCGAGACACCGTAGCGCTCTGCGACTTCTTCGACGGTAAGAAAGGGGCGTGAGTCGTTGAGGTTAGTCATATCAGTCTCCTTGAAAGGCATTCCGTAGCAACAGCCAACACACTATTATAGGCATACCGTCCAAAGTTGTGCCGTAGGCTTTTGCAGAAAACAGGAGTTTTTTCGATGCTTGCGCATCCATCATTCACAGAACACCCTGTTCAAGCAAAGATGTTTTGTAGCCCAGTTGTAGCCCAGTTTGAACGCCATCATCAAAGCCAACAAAGCCATCCAAATTAAACCTAACAATTTCAGCTTGTTAAATGGTGCCCGGGGGCGGAATCGAACCACCGACACGAGGATTTTCAATCCACTGCTCTACCCCTGAGCTACCCGGGCACGGGTGTGTGAGTTTCACACAAACGCAACTACTTGCGCTGGGTGCGGGCTTCTTATGTCAGGGAAATCTTGCTGTCCAGAGGGTTGTTCAAAAAACGCGATATATTCATCCGGAAAATTTCTGAGGGGTCGTGTCAACGTCCAGATCCGGCATGTCATCGTCATCCGGTGGGACAGGAATTGCATAATTGCCCCCCAGCCAGCGCGCCAGATCCACATCAGCGCAACGGCGCGAACAGAAGGGTTTGAACGCGGGCACGGCGGCATGGTTGCAGATTGGACAGGGCTTTACAGGCATGCGTGAAGCGCCACACGATCCCGCTTGCGCGTAAGCTCGTAATTGCCAAGCGGGGTCCAGCCCGCCAGAACGGTGTCGCGCCCGTCACGACGGAACGCCGCGCGCAGGGATTGTTCCAGCACCTGCCGGTCTTTCTTGGCGCAAGGTGCAAAATCGATGACCACCTGCCCGCCCAACCCGCGCAGGCGCAACTGGCGGGGCAATTCGCGTGCGGCTGCGATATTTGCCTTCAACCCCGCCGCCTGGCTGGTATCTGGGCCTGTATTCACATCGATTGTTACGAATGCGCTGGTAACCTGAACCTGCATATGCCCGCCGCCGGACAGTGGAACATGCGCGCCAAGCAGGGCATCCACAGCCTCGGGGACATTGTGGCGCTGGAAACTGCCGGCCGCATCATCCAGTGTGTCGGGCATGGGCCAGTCACGCCACGCGGCCATATGTGGCCCGGCTGCGGCGACAAGGCATTCGGGCGCACCCGTAATATCGGCCAGCACCTGTTCCGCCAGTTCCCGCATCTGGGCAATATCTTCGGTGATGGCGCTGTCATCCGCCTCGGCGCAGGCCGAGCGCAGGATAAGCCCCATGCCAGTTTGTGCCCCGTCCATCGCGTCTGTTGCCAGACCGCCAAGCGCGGCACGCAGATCGTCATCAACAATCTGGCGCGAGATATTCAGGCCCGGCGCGTCAGGTGTCACAATCGCATAGCGGCTTTTGAACAGCAGGCGTGTTGTCAGCGGAATGGCCTTGCCCTGTTCGGCCAAACCCGCCACCTGAACCAGAACCGGATCACCGGGGCGCAGGCCCTTGGTCTGGCGTAGGAACCCGCGCTGCCCGTCAGGCAGGTCCACGAATGCCCCCCCCAGCCCCTTGACCGGGCGGCCCATCTTGCCGCGAAAAATGGTTTCCGGCGCGACACCCCCGTCAGGCAGCGCGACAACAATATCATCCAGCTGCCCGTCAATCATAAGCGCCGCAGCTTCCTTGCCACGCAAATGGTCAAGGGCGATCACACTGCCTTTCATGGGGTGTCATCCATCTGATAGCCTGCCGCACGCAACAGGGTAAGGGTTTCAACGGCAGGCAGGCCCATAACGCCGGTATATGATCCGGAAATCCATGGAATGAATGCGCCGCCCCTGCCCTGAATGGCGTAACCACCTGCCTTGCCCTGCCATTCGCCGGACGCAAGATAGTGGTTGAGTTCATCATCGGACAGCCGTTTCATCTTGACACTTGTCACCTGTGTGCGCGTCCAGACACGCCCTGCATGCCGCAAGGCGACCGCCGAGATAACAGTGTGACGGCGACCGGCAAGTTTCAGCAAGAACTCGGCGGCTTGCGCGGCATCTTGTGGCTTGCCCAATATCCGGCGTCCCAGCGCGACAGTCGTATCGGCACACAGCACAAAATCAGCGGGTTCAGCCCCGATGGCGTCCAGTTTGGCACGCGTGACCCGTTCGCAATAGGGGCGCGGCAATTCCTGCGGGTTCGGGGTTTCGTCGATATCTGCTGCCACAATGGCGTCGGGCACAATACCAAGCTGTGCCAGAATTTCGCGCCGCCGCGGACTTGCAGACCCAAGAATAAGGCGCATGCCTTACTTGAAGCGGTAGTTGATACGACCCTTGGTCAGGTCATAGGGGGTCATTTCGACTTGAACCTTGTCGCCGACCAGAACACGGATGCGGTTCTTGCGCATCTTGCCTGCCATATGTGCGTTGATCTCATGGCCGTTTTCCAGCTCGACCCGAAACGTCGCATTTGGCAGGAGCTCCTTCACGACGCCGGGGAATTCGAGCAGTTCTTCCTTGGCCATGGTGACTCCATACTTAAAGACAGCGCAGAATTGCGCGTCGCTTAAATGATCCCAATTCGGGCCTTTTTCAAGCGCTATATGCCGGTTTCACAACTTCTATCGCAGTCTGAAGGCGGTTTTTCTGTTCATTCCAATGCGCATGGTTCAAAACCGCCCCGTCGCGGCGCACCCGCGCAATGGTGTCGGGATCAATTTCCGCGCAGGTCCAGCCGGGTGTATTCAGGGCGGTTTGCGCCACGATTCCGGTTTCAGGAAAGCCCAGATCAGGCGGACCGTAGATCGCGGCAGCGCCGGTGTTCATGTCCACCGCCGGGCACCACGGGGCGGGGCCGACAGTCGGTGCATGCACAGTGACGCACTGGTTTTCCAGCGCGCGCGCCATCGCGCCCACCTTCACGCGCGTATATCCCGCCAGCGTTTCGGTGCAGGACGGGGCCAGCAGAAACTCCGCGCCCGCGTCGACCAGCGCGCGCGCCAGAAGCGGGAATTCACTGTCATAACAGATGATGATGCCGATCCTTCCAAGCGCAGTGTCAAAGACCTTAAGCCCCTGCCCCGCTACGATATCCCATTCCTCGCGTTCAAAACGGGTCATGATCTGTTTGTCCTGATGGCCGATCACACCATCAGGCCCGTACAGCACAGCGCGGTTGACCGGACGCGCGCCAGCCGCCATGGCAGGGCCGCTGCCACCAAGAATATGCACACCATGCTGCGCGGCCAGACGGCAATGCAGCGCGCTGACCGCTGCGTGATGGGACATTACCTCCAGCAAGGCCGCCTCCAGATCAGCGGCCACCGCTGCGCCGCCAAGGCTGGCCAGTTCCATGGCCGCGTATTCCGGAAACACCAGCAAATCCGCGCCATCGGCCACAGCCCGACCGACCCAATCCGTCAGCTTGTGTTCATACGCGGCCCAATCGGGCAGGAAATCCAGCGGATAGGCGGCGGCGGCGATTTTCATAGCTGTTTCATCCAGAATTGCAGGGATTTCGGGCTTTCGCTGTCCTGCCCCACATCGCGCCAGTGAAAGCGCGCCAAGACCCCG
The DNA here is from genome assembly GCF_051859525.1 of Roseinatronobacter sp. NCBI lineage: Bacteria > Pseudomonadati > Pseudomonadota > Alphaproteobacteria > Rhodobacterales > Paracoccaceae > Roseinatronobacter > Roseinatronobacter sp. Next base: position 4,320 of record NZ_JBHYFM010000003.1, read on the forward strand.
ACCATGGGGGCGTAGCCACGCTTGCGCCAGAAGCTGTCCAGCGGCGTGTAACTTGCGGGGCGCGCGGGGTGATCGTCAGGCCGCACCACACTGCAAAACGCAGAAATACCAAAACCCTGATCGCGCGCATGCCCCTCTCGCAGATCAAAAAACCGGTGGCCTGCCCCCTGACCGCGAAACTCGGGCAGCAGCACGGATTCGGCACAATAGAAAATCCGGGACACATCATGCGGGCTACCAGAAAAAGCCGCTTTAAATTCGGGGTCCGCGTCCGCCATTGGCAAGCCGGTCGCCGCCCCTACCAGCGTATCGCCATCAAAGGCCGCAACCACAACAGCCCGCGGATTGTCACGATACACGCGCAAATAGCTGCGTTCATATTCCAGATCACCGTCATATAAATAAGGCCAGTCGCGGAACACGCGGATTCGCAATTCCGCCAGCCCGTCAATCACCGGATCGATCTGCGTGCCGGACAAGGACAGGAAACGCAAACTCATTGCGAAACCTGTCTGATCCAGTCCTGCAGGTTGTAATAGGTCGTGATGCGCGTGATCTTGTCGCCTTTCAGCGCGAAGAACGACCCCGCCGGCAGGATATATGTCTGCCCCGTGGCTTCGGGCAGTCCGGGGTCGGTTTGCAGATATTCGCCATGCACCGTGAATTCCGCTGCCGCACGCGTGGCATGGTCATTCACGAAAATCACCATGTCGCGCAACTGCTCGCGGTAGCTGACACCCATATGCGCGCAGAATTCCTCGAACAGCGCCCTGCCCTTGCGCATCTCGCCCTGATTGACGAAATGTTCCACATCATCACTGACAAGGGCCAGCATGGTTTCCGTGTCACCAGCGTTGAACGCTTCGAAATAGCGGTTGATGATCTCGCGGCTCATGTCTTACCTCTCTGTTGGCGGCCCGAACCGGCCCAGCAGCCGTTCCTTGATCTGGTCGCGGGTCTGGCGATAGGCGTCCAGCTTGGCCTCTCGTGTCTCGCCCAGACCTGACGGGTCCATGATGGGCCAGTATTCCACATCGATATGGGCGAAGCGCGTCAGTTCCAGCGCTTGACGCTGGCTGGCGGGCGACAGGGCAATAATCAGGTCAAACCCGCCCAAATCATCGCCCCATTCGATCATCTCGTCAAAAGACCGCGCGCGGTGGTGGTCCAGTTCGACCCCGTCTTCCGCACTGACCGCAATTGAAAAGCCGTCAATGTCACGGTCGCTTTTGACACCCGCCGATTGCACATAGGCGCGCTGCCCGTACATTTTTTTCATCAACCCCTCTGCGATCGGCGAACGCACGGAATTGTGGTCGCAACAAAACAAAATCGAAGAAGGGAAGCAACCCGCCATTCAGCCCCCGAAATGCAGAACACAAACCAGGGTGAACAAGCGCCGCGCGGTGTCTATGTCCATCTCGGCCTTGCCTTCCAGACGTTCTTGCAGGATGCGCGCACCCTCGTTGTGGATGCCGCGCCGCGCCATGTCGATGGCTTCAATCTGGCTGGGCGGAAGGCGCTTGACTGCCTCGAAATAGCTGCCGCAAATCTGGTAGTAATCCTTGACGACCTGCCGGAAGGGTCCAAGCGACAGCTGCAATTCAGCAATCTGCGCCCCGCCCTCGGTTTTCAGGTCGATGACAAGACGCCTGTCGCGAATGCCAAGTTTCATGGCAAAAGGTCCATCAGGCGCCGCCTTGCCTTCGCGCGCAGTCAGGATAAAGCTGTTATCTTCCAGCAGGTCGAATACGGCGACCTTGCGTTCCTGCTCGACCTCTGGGGTGGGGGTCGGCAATCCGCAATCGTCTATGTCTATTTGGCAGATCCGGCTCATTGTCGCTCTTTACACTTGGTTACGGCAATTAGATGCCCCGTCCTGACGCCATATGCAAGCTGCCCGCATGCATTCCATGCGAACGCGGCACAATCGTTGATACGAAGCTGTAAATGCTCAGCACCGCAACCGGCGGGCGCGGTTCAGGACGACGCGTTTGCGCAAAACACGTCATACACCACTTCAATAATGCGCGCGGCGCGCTGGTCATGAAGCGAATAATAGATTGTCTTGCCATCCCTGCGGCACGCCACCAGCCCTTCCAGCCGCAAGCGCGCAAGTTGCTGGCTTACTGCCGCCTGTCGCGATTGCAAAAGGTGCTCCAGTTCAGTCACGGATTTCTCGCCGGATGACAGGTGGCACAGAATCATTAGCCGCCCCTCATGCGCGAGGGCTTTCAGAAAATTTGACGCGGCCTGCGCCTTTTCTGTCATGTCCTGAGGGGCAACCCCCTCCGGGCTGGTATCCTGCATCTCAAGCAGATCTTCGGCGATGGTGCTGTCAATCTTCATGGATCACCCCTAAAATCCCGTCTCAGAACTGGTCGGGACGCAGCCACGCGCAACGTCGCGCGCAACAATTTCATTAAATCGAATATGTAAGCAAGTCAGCCGGAAATGCAAGCAGCACCACCGGACTTGCGCGAAACTTGGCCAGAAACGGGACTTGAGAGCAACAAAAATCACATAAAAAACGCAAAACGCCCGCTGAAACCGATCAGCGGGCGTTCTGTTTGTATGCAGGACCGTCTCAGGCCTCGCGCGGATCGTCGCTGTCGCCGTGGCTGCGCGGATCATCGTCATCCATGCCGGCCGCGCCGATATCGTCGAACAGTTCCGAAATCTCGAATTCGGCAGCGGCTTCTTCTTCAGCGGCCAGTTCCTGAATGGATTTACCGGATGCCTGAAGCTCTGCCTCTTCGACCGAACGTGCGACGTTCAGCTGGATTTCCGCGTCAACTTCCGGGTGCAGCGAAATGGTTGCCCCGTGCAGACCAAGCGTCTTGATCGGCGTCGGGATCACGATCTGGCGACGCTCGACGGTGACGCCTGCCTCGGCCAGCAGGTCGGTCACATCACGCGGGCTGACAGAACCGTACAGCGCGCCGCCATCAGACGCCTGACGGATGACGATATAGGTTTCGCCATCAAGACGCTCGGCCACGGCCTGCGCTTCCTTGCGGGTCTCAAGGTTCTGGACTTCCAGTTCAGCCTTGCGCGCCTCGAAGGATTTGATGTTGTCATCAGACGCACGCAGCGCCTTGCCTTGCGGCAGCAGATAGTTACGCGCGTAACCGGGCTTGACGTTCACGACATCGCCCATCTGGCCCAGCTTGGCCACGCGTTCAAGAAGGATCACTTGCATGTCTCGTTCTCCTTATTTCACAGCGTATGGCAGAAGTGCCAGGAAGCGGGCGCGCTTGATCGCGCGGGCCAGTTCACGCTGTTTCTTCGCGGAAACAGCCGTGATGCGCGAAGGCACGATCTTGCCGCGCTCTGAAATGTAGCGCTGAAGCAGGCGTGTGTCCTTGTAGTCGATCTTTGGCGCATTCTCGCCAGAGAACGGGCACACTTTGCGACGGCGGAAAAATGGTTTTGCAGCCATGTCTTATACTCCTACTGGATCAGGACGCACGACGGCGCGGTTCACGCTCGTCACGTTTCTGCATCTGGGCAGAAGGCCCTTCTTCATGGGCTTCGACCTTGACTGTCAGAACCCGCATCACGTCATCATGCAGGCGCATCAGGCGTTCCATTTCCTGCACGGCGCTGGCAGGCGCATCGGTGCGCAGGAAGGCATAATGCCCCTTGCGGTTCTTGTTGATCTTGTAGGCCATGGTTTTGACGCCCCAATACTCGTGTTCCACGAGTGTCCCGCCATTGTCAGACAGAACGGCACCAAAATGTTCGATCAGCGCTTCGGCCTGTGTATTCGACAGATCCTGACGCGCGATCATGACATGCTCGTATAGCGGCATGCGATCTCCAATCATATATGTGGTGCATTTCAAAAGGCGGGCCATCTTTCCACCCCCACCTACGAGAGCTGCACCGGTTCCATTGCTCGTGGAAAGACAGGTTGCGCATAGGGCAGTTACCGCCCGCTTGCAAGTGTATTCGGCCCACAAGAAGCAGCAACTGCGCCTGAATTGGCGCTAACGTCGTTTGCGCCGCTTGCCATGCGCGGCAAGTTTCAGCATAACAATCCCAACAGTTTGCAAACAAGAGGGGTCCATCATGGCTCATACTACACCCTTGGTCACGGCACTTGGCGGCAACGATACCATTGCGCGCAAGGTGGCGATGGTTCTGTTCGGTTCGGTTCTGGTGGCCATGTCGGCCCAGATCAGCGTTCCGATGTTTCCGGTGCCCATGACCCTTCAAACGCTTGTCATCTCCCTGATCGGGCTGACCTATGGCTCGCGTCTGGCTGCGGCAACGATGGTCACCTATCTTGCGCAGGGCGCGATGGGCTTTCCGGTGTTTGCGGGTGGCGCGGCAGGGGCTGTGCATCTGGTTGGCCCCACAGGCGGCTTTCTGGTGGGGTTCATTGCCATGGCATGGCTGACAGGTTTTCTGGTGGAACGCGGCATGAACCGTGGCTTCGCGCGTCTGTTCCTTGCGGCGCTGATCCCGGCGCTTTTGCTGTTCATCCCCGGTGTTCTGTGGCTGTGGACCATTACCCCGCTTGACCTTGAAGCGGCCTTCATGGCCGGTGCGCTGCCGTTCCAGCTGGGTGGTGTTGTGAAATCGGCAGTTGCTGCACTGATCGCCACGGGCGCATGGGCTGCACTGAAATCGCGCATCAGCTAAGGCGTTGTGAGATAATGTAAAAGGCGGGCCATGTGCCCGCCTTTTTTATATCAAGCGTGGCCTGAAGTCGTCCTTCGCACTTGGATAAAGCCCGCGCCATTGGTGGGCCGGGGTCTGCCGATCCGGCGTAAAAGAAGTTCACTTTATGCTGGCGGCATATTCCGACTTGCAAGGCTTGGCCTGCCATCAGGGTAATCGGCAGGCCGCGGGAAGGCCCGCCGATGGCGCGGCGGCCTGCGGCCTTGGGACGTTCCCAATGTCCGCAACAGGCCATTTCGTCTAGGATGCCTGCGCCCTGCCCTAGTCCCGATGCAACGCCGACAGGGCAGCTTCGCACAACCCGAATTCCAGCCACTGACACCCTGCGCATAAATCGCGCAACGAACCGGGCGGAACATGCGTGCGGATACGCGATTGCGCGTCAGCCCATGTCAGGCGCTGGCCCGCTTGCAGCCCCAAGGCATGCGCATGGCGGTCGTCCAAGGCGGCAATCTGGGCGGCTTTCACACAAGACATCCCGCGCCGGTGCGGGCAAGGCGCGCAAATGCTGTCCGCCTGTCCTGTTACCTCGATCAAGACACCGTCGCCATCAGGGCCGCGCAACTGTGCCACAATCGCCGCCATATTCTGCGTAAAGCTGCCCGAATACCCTTTGCCCTGAAAGCCCAGCGCGCACAGAAAGTGATGCGGGCGAAACTGGACAGGCGGTGTCATTCCGCCGCTTTGGGTGTGAAACCACGTTCGATCATGTCCTGCGGCGCGACAGGGTATTCCCCCGAAAAACACGCATCACAATATTGCGGACAGGAATTGTTGCGCCCCGCAGCCTCGCCTGCCGCACGGTAAAGCCCGTCAAGGGACACAAACCGCAAGCTGTTCACCCCGATATGATCGCGCATTTCATCTTCGGTCATTTGCGCGGCCAACAGGTTTTCACGATCCGGCGTATCCACCCCGTAGAAGCAGGGCCATGCGGTGGGGGGCGATGCGATGCGGAAATGCACCTCGGCGGCGCCGGCCTCCAGGATCATTTCCTTGATCTTCTGGCTGGTCGTGCCCCGAACAACCGAATCATCCACCAGAATAATGCGTTTGCCGCGTATCAGCGCGCGGTTCACATTCAGTTTCAACCGTACGCCCATGGACCGGATCTGCTGGCTGGGTTCAATGAACGTGCGTCCCATATACTGGTTACGCGTGATACCCAGCGCGAAGGGAATGCCCGATTCCTGACTGTAACCGATCGCGGCGGGTGTACCGCTGTCAGGCACGGGGCAGACCATATCAGCGTCAACAGGCGCTTCGCGGGCCAGTTCCACCCCGATCTGGCGGCGCGTTTCATAGACGGACCGCCCCGCAAAGAAGCTGTCAGGCCGCGAGAAATAGACATGCTCGAAAATGCAGAAACGTGGTGTTTTCAGGCCAAAGGGTCGCATGCTTTCAACGCCTTTCGCGCTGATGACCACCATTTCACCGGGGTCAATCTCTCGCTCGAACTCGGCCCCTATAATGTCCAGCGCACAGGTTTCCGATGCCAGCACCCAACCATTGGCCAGACGCCCCAGCACCAGCGGACGCACACCCAGCGGGTCGCGCACACCGATAAGCTTGGTACGCGTCATGGCGACGATGGAAAACGCCCCCTCGGCGCGGCGCAGCGCGTCCTTCATGCGTTCGGGAATGGTCTTCTGGAATGACCGTGCCATCAGGTGGATCAGGCATTCGCTGTCGGAACTGGACTGGAAAATGGACCCGCGTTCGATCAATTCACGGCGGATGCTTTCGGCATTGGTGATATTGCCGTTATGCGCCAGTGCCGCGCCGCCCATGGCGAATTCGCCAAAGAAGGGCTGGACATCACGAATCTGTGTGGCCCCTTTGGACCCCGCAGTGGAATAGCGCACATGGCCGATTCCGATTGATCCGGGCAACCCCTCGATCACGCCAGCTTTGGTGAAATTGTCCCGAACAAGGCCGAACCGGTGGGCGGAATGAAAGCCTGATTCGGGGTGATGGGTAATGATCCCGCCAGCTTCCTGCCCCCTGTGTTGCAGGGCATGTAGGCCAAGGGCTACGAAATTGGCGGCGTCTTCCAGACCGATGCAACCAAATACGCCGCATTCTTCGCGTAGCTTGTCATCATCGAAAGGGTGGCTGAGCATGGGCGCATGTGCTCCTGTCTGCTATGTCGCGGTTGCACTAACCTATCGGCGGGCGCGTGTCACGCCTTGATGCAACACCAACGCCGCCAAGTTGCATGCCAAACCCGCTTTAGTTGCACACCGCCACAAGGTCTTCATATTTCTGGACCAACCAGTTCGGCGCATCATGGGGCACCGCATCATTCAGGTTGCCCGACAATTGCCCGAACACCGCAGCAGAACGCGAATTATCAACCATATCGACAGACCCGGCAGGCACTGCACGGTCAAACACAAGAAGCGCAATCGCCACCAGAAGCACCCCGCGCGCCACACCGAACAAGAAGCCCAGCGCCTGATCCAGCCCCCCAAGGGCGGAATTGCGCACGAATGACGAAAACAGCGGCGTGAACAATGAGGCAAGCAACAACGCCACAGCAAACACCACGGCGAATGCGGCAATCACGGTCAATTCGCAGCTATCGCCCAGAAACCCGCCGACAAACGGGATTTCACGGACCAGTGGTTGCACTGCCGGTGCCAGAACATAGGCCAGCACAGCGGCCGCGACCCATCCAAGAATGGCCATAGCTTCGCGCATGAACCCGCGCGAATAGGCCAATATGCCGGACACAATGATAACGACCGCTACACCACCGTCGATGATCGTAAAGCCTTCCATTCCAGTCTCCCTGTGGGCGCTATGGGCGGCCCTGACGTTTCTGTTCAGCCTGCACCAAATATCTGCCCGACCACTTCGGCCAGATCCGGCATTTGTCGCAATGACATTTCATCCACCCCGGACGGTTTTGCAAGTGTTGGGGCGATTGCGGCGCAGAAACCAAGTTTTTGCGCCTCTTTCAACCTGTTTTCGGTCTGGGCTACGGGGCGCAAGGCACCTGACAGGCTGATTTCGCCGAAAACTACAGTATCTGCGGGCAATGCTATGTCTTCACGCGCCGATAACAATGCGCAGGCCACCGCCAGATCGGCGGCAGGTTCATGCACCCGCATACCGCCTGCAACATTCAAAAACACGTCCATGCCTGCAAATGGGATACCACAGCGCGCTTCCAGAACTGCCAGAATCGTGGACAGGCGCGCCGAATCCAGCCCCACAACCGTGCGGCGCGGCGTGCCCAGCGGCGAGGGCGCGACCAGAGCCTGAATTTCCGTCAGCATGGGGCGCGTGCCCTCGATCCCGGCAAACACCACCGATCCCGGCGCAGGCGTGCCGCGTTCGGATAAAAACAGCGCGGACGGGTTTGCCACTTCGGCAAGCCCGCTGCCTGTCATTTCGAACACGCCAATCTCATCGGCGGGGCCAAAGCGGTTCTTGACCGCGCGCAGAATACGGAACTGGTGCCCCCGCTCCCCTTCAAAATACAGCACGGTGTCGACCATATGCTCCACCACACGCGGGCCAGCAATCTGCCCTTCCTTGGTGACGTGGCCCACAATGATGACCGACACGCCGCGCCGCTTGGCGAAGCTGACAAGTTCGTGTGCCGCCGCGCGCACCTGCGACACCGACCCCGGCGCACTGTCCACGCTGTCCAGCCACATGGTCTGGATCGAATCGATGACCACCAGATCGGGGCGTTCGCTGTCCACCGTCGTCAGGATGTCGCGCAGGTTGGTTTCCGCGCCCAGCTGCACCGGCGCTTGCGCCAGCCCAAGGCGCGACGCGCGCAGCCGGACTTGCGCGGCCGCTTCCTCGCCCGAGATATACATACAGCGCAGACCCGAATTGGCGAAGGCCGCGACCGCCTGCAACAGCAGCGTTGATTTGCCAATGCCCGGATCGCCCCCTACCAGAATGGCCGAAGCCGCCACCAGCCCGCCCCCCAGCACACGGTCAAGTTCCGCGATACCGGATGTGCGGCGCGGCGGCGGGGCTTCGGCATCGGCCAATGTGGACAGCGCGATCTGGCGCCCCTTGGTGGTGCGCGGGCCGGGGCCTGCCGAAAGCGGGGCTTCCTCGATAATGGTGTTCCACCCGCCACAGGCATCACACCGCCCTGCCCATTTGCGATGGGTTGCGCCGCAGGCTGTGCAGGTGAACTGGGGAAGTGCTTTTGCCATGACCGCCGTTATTGCAGGGTGCGGCTAGGCGCGCAAGCCGGTGCTGATACGGTGCAGGCGCAGAACCGCCACTTCCGGCAGGGCCTCGGTCAGGGTGTCGGCCAGCTGTGCTTCGGTCTGGCGGGGGTCTGCCTCGGGACGCAGATCTGCCAGCAATTCCACATGCAGACCATCCTCAAAATAGCCAAGACGCAGGGTGTCCAGCGTCAGGATCATCGGATGGGCCTGCGCAAGGGTCATGATCATGCCCTCTACCTCGGCACGCAGGGGGGCGGATTCGGCCCCGAACCCTTCAAAATGGCCTGCCGGTTCCACATGGATGACCAGATCCGACAGCGCATCAATTTCATCCAGCGCACGCGCACGCGCCACTTCTGCAATACGGTGCCCTTCGGTCACGCTGATCTGGGGGTCCACCATAACGGATACATCTGCCAGCGTCTGCGCGCCATGCTGGCGCATCCGCAAATCACGCAGGCCCTGCACACCGGGGGTGGCCGTCAGCTTCCCTTCAAGGGCAATGCGCAGATCATCGGGGGCTTGCGTGTCCACCAGTTCCGCAGCGGCACTTTTGCCAAAGCCCCAGCCCGCATGCAGCAGCATCAGCGCAATCAGGATGGCCGCCAGCGGATCGCCCCATCCGAAACCGAATTGCGCCGCCCCGATCCCCACAAGCGCCACCACGGACGACAGTGCATCTGTGCGGTGGTGCCAAGCATTGGCTTCCAGCAATGCCGATCCTGTGGCGCGCCCAATTCGCAAGGTATAGTGATACAGCGCTTCCTTCACCAGTATCGACACCGCCACCACCAGAAGCGCCAACGCCCCCGGGGCCAGTTCCGCACTGGACAACAGCCGCGCGGACGCGTCCCAGATAACCCCCACGCCCGTCAGGGCCAGTATGGCGGCAAGCGCCAGTGTTGCCAGCGTCTCAAAGCGGCCATGCCCGTAAGGGTGGTCCGCATCAGGCGCGCGGGCAGACTGGCGCAAGGCCCACAGCACCATGATATCCGACGCCATATCGCCAAGGGAATGAAACCCGTCCGCAACCAGAGCCGGGCTGGCCAACACAAGCCCGGAAACAATTTTCAGGACAGACAAGACCAGATTGATCGCAGCGCCCCCCAGCGTGACATGCAATTTGGCCTTGGTGTTTGACGGGCTGGTCATGGGCGTTATTCCGGCATGGCTGGGCGGGCATAGACCGCGCCGTTTGTCCAAGCTTAGCCCCCGTGTCAAGCGGGGCGCAACCGTCAACGCGCCATGCCCCGCCCATCTGCCAGCAGATTATGCGAAAACGCCGTCATCGCGTGTAATCTCGGTCATCAGCCAGTCGCGAAACGCGCGCACCGCGGCACCTTCTGGCGCGTGTTCCGGTGTCATCAGCCAATATCCCGAGCCGTTCCCCCATTCCGGCCCAAGCGCGGCCAGTTCACCTGCGGCCAGTTCGCCATGATACAGAAAGGGCGGCAGCAACGCCACACCAAGCCCCGCTACGCAGGCCTGCGCCAGTGTGGCCAGATGTTCAAACACCATATCCGGCGCAGGTGCGGGCGGCAGCCCCTGCGCCGCCATCCAGCCGTCCCATTCTGCGGGACGCGTTGCCAGCGCAAGCCGTGGCAGGCGCGCAATCTGCGCCGATGTTGTCGCTGTACCAGCCAGCAATGTCGGGGCCGCCATGGGCTGCACGCGGTCTTCAAACAACTGCAAGGCCTGCGCCTGCGGCCAGTCGGGCTGGCCCGCGTGAACGGCAGCATCCACCCCTTCGGACAGAAGATCAAACTGTCCGATACGTGTGGTGAAGTGCAGTGTAATTTCAGGATGCCTGCGCAGGAAACGCGGGATGCGCGGGATCAGCCAGCGCGTGCCAAAAGTGGGCAGGATTGCCAGCGTCAGACGCCCCTTGTCCTGCGCGCCCTGCAAGGCCAGCGCGGCCTGTTGCAACTGCTGCAAGGCAGATTGCGCAGCCGTCGCATAGACGCGCCCTTGCGCGGTGGGCGTCACGGACCGTTTGCCACGCACCAACAGCACCTGCCCCAGCTGCGATTCCAGCGCGGCAACCTGACGCGACACCGCAGATTGCGTCAGCGCCAGTTCCTGCGCCGCTGCCGTAAAACTGCCCAATCGCACAACCGCATCAAAAGCCTGCAAGGATTGTGTTGACGGAAGGAAACGCCGGGCGATCATCTAGCATTCCATTTTAGAATAAGCCTATGCGACATAATCCATTTATATATGTCTACTTATAATTTATTAAATGCACAAATGGAATGCAGTTAGGACATACACAATGCCACTGGACAAACCTGCCTTGAAGGCAAAAGACGCCCCCGATTTGGGAAAGTTCACTTGGGAAGATGCGCTTCGGCTGGAAAGCCAACTGTCCGAGGATGAGCGCATGTTACGGGATGCCGCGCATGGGTTCGCACAATCCACGCTACAGCCGCGCGTCATTGATGCCTATCGCGAGGAACGCGCGGACCCCGACCTGTTTCGCCTGATGGGCGATGCGGGCCTGTTGGGCGCCACCCTGCCCGAAGCCTATGGCGGGCTTGGCGCTTCCTATGTCACCTACGGCCTGATCGCGCGTGAGATCGAGCGCGTGGATTCCGGCTACAGGTCAATGATGTCGGTGCAGTCGTCGCTGGTGATCTATCCGATCTATGCCTACGGCTCGGAAGAACAGCGACAAAAATACCTGCCCGGCCTGTGTTCGGGACAGTTGATCGGGTGTTTCGGCCTGACCGAGCCTGACGCAGGATCCGACCCCGCAGGCATGAAAACCCGCGCCGAGAAAACCGCCAACGGCTACCGCCTGACCGGAACCAAGACCTGGATTTCCAACAGCCCCTTTGCAGATGTGTTCGTTGTCTGGGCCAAATCCGACGCACATGGCGGGCGCATTCGCGGCTTTGTGCTGGAAAAAGGTATGAAGGGGCTAAGCGCGCCCAAGATTGGCGGCAAACTGAGTCTGCGCGCGTCCACCACCGGTGAAATCGTCATGGACGGTGTAGATGTGCCCGAGGATGCCCTGCTGCCCAATGTCGAAGGGCTGAAAGGGCCGTTTGGCTGTTTGAACCGTGCACGCTATGGCATTGCATGGGGCGTCATGGGGGCCGCCGAGTTTTGCTGGCACGCTGCGCGTCAATACGGGCTGGACCGCAAGCAATTCGACAAACCGCTGGCGCAGACGCAACTTTTCCAGAAGAAACTGGCCGATATGCAAACCGAAATCACCCTTGGCCTGCAAGCGGCGCTTCAGGTCGGGCGGTTGATGGATGACGCACAGGCCGCGCCAGAGATGATTTCACTGATCAAGCGCAACAATTGCGGCAAGGCGCTGGACATCGCACGCATGGCCCGCGACATGCATGGCGGCAATGGCATATCCGAGGAATATCAGGTCATCCGGCATATGGTGAATCTGGAAACCGTGAACACCTATGAAGGAACACATGACGTGCATGCACTGATTCTGGGACGGGCACAAACCGGACTGCAGGCGTTTTTCTAGGCGGCAGGGCAGATCACTGTGTTTCGAACGCCGGGCGCCTGCCCGGCGTTTTTTTGAGTATTTCTGGCAAGATGAAGTATAGCGTAGGATGATTGCCTGCGTATGTGAAAGACGACCCCATGACAGAACGCCTGCCCGCCCATCAGATTGCCTATATCGCCCTTCGGGATATGGTGTTGTTCGGTGAACTGGCCCCCGGCGATGCGGTCACGATCGAGGGGCTTGTCGCCCGCCTTGGGCTTGGCATGACCCCCATACGCGAAGCGATCCGCCGCCTTATTGCGGAAGGCGCATTGCAAATGCAGGGCAACCGGCGCGTCTGCGTGCCCCGGCTGACCGACACCGCGCTGGCAGATCTGGGATATGCGCGCGAAGCGGTTGAAACGCGACTGGCAGAACAGGCGGCCAGCGCACTCGATGCCGCAACAATCGTGAAATTGCGTGCGATTGATGCACGGCTGGATCATGCGATTTCAACAGGGGATATTCCTGCCTATCTGCGTATGAATCACGAATTCCATTTCGCGCTGTATTCCGGAGCAGGCTCGGATGTGCTGCTGGCGCTGGCCGCGTCCTTGTGGTTGCGCTTCGGCCCGTCGCTGCGCGTGGTCTGCCAGGTTCCCGACAGCAAAGGCGCGCGCGGTGCAGATGGTGCAATGCTGCACATGCCCGACCACCACAAACGCGCCATTGCCGCGCTGGAAACCGCAGACATACCCGCACTGAAAGCGGCCATACGCGATGATATTGCCCAAGGGGTCGCCAATATTCGCGCAGGGCTGCGGGCAGGGTTGTTAGGGTAGCTGCGCAGAATTTGATCAAATTGCCTTGACGGCACCCGCAACCCGCGTATCCTTGTGCCAAACCCCTATTCCGGAGCAGGCACATGACATTGCGCAACACCCCGCCAACGGCTGAATTGCAGGCGCTGGATGCCGCCCATCACATGCATCCGTTCACCGCCAACACCGCCCTTGGCCAGAAGGGCGCGCGGGTCATCACCCGCGCCGAAGGCGTGCGGCTGACCGACAGCGACGGCGTGGAACTGATTGACGGCATGGCCGGGTTGTGGTGCGTCAATATAGGCTATGGTCGCCATGAACTGGCCGATGCCGCAGCCCGCCAGATGCGTGAACTGCCGTATTATAACACGTTTTTCCAGACCACCCATGTCCCTGCCCTGCAACTGGCCGCGAAACTTGCGGAACTGGCACCAGGCGATCTGAATCATGTGTTCTTTGCAGGGTCGGGGTCAGAAGCCAATGACACGAATATCCGCATGGTGCGCCAGTACTGGGCGTTGAAGGGCCAGGGCGCGCGTCGCACCATTATTGCGCGGCGCAACGGGTATCACGGCTCCACCATGGGGGGGGGCAGTCTTGGGGGTATGGCGGCCATGCATGCGCAGGGTGGCCTGCCAATTCCGGATATTGTGCATATCGACCAGCCCTATTGGTATGGCGAAGGTGGCGATATGACACCCCATGATTTCGGCCTTGCCCGCGCGCGCCAGCTGGAAGAAAAAATCCTTGAACTGGGCGTGGAAAATGTTGCGGCCTTTATTGCCGAACCTGTGCAGGGTGCGGGCGGGGTCATTATTCCGCCCGAAAGCTACTGGCCGGAAATCAGCCGGATCGTGGAAAAATACGGCATTTTGCTGATCGCGGATGAAGTGATCACAGGCTTTGGCCGAACGGGGCACTGGTTCGGGTCGCAAAGCTACGGCATTCAGCCCCATATCATGACCATCGCCAAGGGCCTAAGTTCGGGCTACCAGCCGATTGGCGGCTCTATCGTGTGTGACGAGGTGGCGCAGACTATCGGGCAGGATGAGTTCAACCACGGATATACCTATTCCGGCCATCCGGTGGCTGCTGCCGTCGCGCTGGAGAATCTGCGCATCCTGCAGGAAGAAGCGATCATTGAGCGTGTGCGCACCCAAACAGCCCCCCATCTGGCCCAAGCATGGGGCAGTCTGGCCGATCATCCGCTCGTGGGCGAAGCGGTGTCGCGCGGGATGATGGCCAGCCTTGCGCTGACACCGGACAAAGCCAGCCGCGCGCGCTTCGCATCCGAGGCTGGCACTGTGGGCTATATCTGCCGCGAATATTCCTTTGGCAATAATCTGGTCATGCGCCATGTGGGGGATCGCATGATCATTGCGCCGCCGCTTGTCATCACGCCCGCAGATATTGACGAACTTGTGCTGCGCGCACGCAAAACACTGGACCAGACGCTGGAGCATTTGCACCGCGAAGGGCTGTTACACGCGGCAGCCTGATCAGAACCCGGACATGAAAGGCGGCCACACAAGCAGGGGCTGCAGGATTGGCGATGTCACTGGCGCGCGGATGAAAACAGCCTGCGTGGTTCATGGCGTATGGACTTCGGGCAATCCAATCCTACCATCGCAGTATGGAGAAAAGCACGAAAACCGCCGTCCTTTATAATGCAAGCTGCCCTGTGTGTAATTTCGAGATACAGCATTACGCACAATATGCGGATGAGAACGGCTTGCCGATCCGGTTTGACGACCTGAACGCAGAGATAGGCCACGAATGGGGGCTGGACGCGGACATGGCTGCGCGGCGGCTGTATGTCCTGCAGGATGGCAAGCTTGCATCAGGCATACCGGCGTTCTTGCTGCTATGGGCACAGATGCCGAAATACCGGTGGCTTGCCAAGATCGTAGGTCTGCCCGTCATCAGACAGATCGCGTCAGCCATATATGATTTCATTCTGGCCCCGCTTATCTATCACTGGCACCTGCGCCGCTTGCGCAAGCAAAACGCGCATAGGAGCCATCATTAACGGAGCACCCCGCCTGTGCCGGAAAACAAGAATGATGATACCGGCACGGCAGTACCCACGGGCCGCATCGGGCGGTTGTTGCGCTTCGGGGGGATGGCATCAGGGATTGCGGGCAGCGTAGCGGCAGGGGGGCTTCGTGCATTGGCCAGCGGCCAGAAGCCGGATCTTGCGCAAACCTTGCTGACACCGGCCAATACTGCGCGACTGACGGACGGACTGTCGGACCTGCGCGGCGCGGCCCTGAAACTGGGGCAAATGCTGTCAATGGATATGGGTCTGGTTCTGCCCCCCGAACTGACGGAAATTCTGGCGCGCATGCGCAAGGATGCCCGCCACATGCCACCCAAGCAGTTGCAATCTGTTCTGAATACCGAATGGGGACCGGGCTGGTATGGACGGTTCGCGCGGTTTGATCTGCGCCCCTTTGCTGCCGCGTCCATCGGGCAGGTGCACCGTGCGCGAACGCGTGACGGTCAGGATCTGGCGATCAAGGTTCAGTATCCGGGCATACGCGCCAGCATCGACAGCGATGTAGACAATATCGCCACACTGCTGCGCTTGCCGGGGGTGCTGCCGCGCAGGCTGGACCTGTCCCCCCTGCTGACCGAGGCGAAACGCCAGTTGCACACCGAAGCAGATTATGACGCCGAGGCGCAAAATCTGGCGATGTTCGGCAGGGTATTGCACGGATCGGATACCTTTGCCCTTCCGTCCCTGCACCCTGCCCTGTGCACAAGACAGGTTCTTGCAATGACCTATCTGGACAGTGTGCCCCTGGACAGTCTGGTCAATGCCCCACAGGCGCTGCGTGACCATATCGCCAAAGCGCTGATCGACCTTGTTCTGCGCGAAATTTTCGAGTTTGGCGCAATGCAGACAGACCCGAATCTGGCCAATTACCGGTATGACCCCGAAACAGGACGGATTGTATTGCTGGATTTCGGTGCGGTGCAATCCATCGCGCCCGACCTTGTTGCGGATTTTCGCACACTCGCGCAAGCGGCCCTTGATGGCGGCACGGACGCCACCCGCGATGCAATGTTGCGCATGGGGTATTTCAGCACAGAAACGGCGCGTCACCATCAGGATTTGCTGCTGCGCATGTTCATGGTCGCAATGGGACCAGTGCGCCAGCACAGCCCGTTCGATTTTGGCACAAGCGATGTTCTGGAACAGTTGCGCGACATGGGCCTTGCCATCGGCACTGACAGGGAACTGGCCCATGTCCCCCCGCCTGCCACGCTGTTTGTGCATCGCAAGATTGGCGGGATGTACATGATGGCGGCAAAACTTCGGGCGCGCATATCCTTGCGCCCGATGGTCGAGGGCGCAATCGGGCAGGCCCGCAGCTGAGATCGATGGAATACGATTCGAGAGATTGCGCGCCCATGGCCAAAGCGCCGTTCAGGCCGCAACCCGGTTCTGCAAGGAACCCTTTGAAAACCTGGTGCGGGTGGAGGGACTTGAACCCCCACGCCTTGCGGCGCCAGAACCTAAATCTGGTGCGTCTGCCAATTTCGCCACACCCGCGTTGCGCGCTCTCTATCAAAAGCAAAAAGCGGATGCGAGCATTATTTCACCCTTTGAACATAACTTCGTAACTTCGTAACTTCGTCTAAATGCCCCAAGCGACTGGCCCCCGGACAGGGGGCGTCTGGCTGGTGCAGGCTGCTATCCCCCCGTCAGTTCAATGTGAAATCACTGACATGCGCCACCACGCGGGTTGGTGTGTTTTCGCTGTTGGAGGACACAGCAACCGCCACCAGTTGTTCCAGCGGCTGGTTGAAAACGCGGGGAAAGTCACGTGCCAGATCGACATTTTCAGAAAACCGGCCTGTCTCGGGCCTGCGCGTGATCAGGTTGCGCAGCCTGTCGGGCGCATGCGGGCTGGGCACGACTGTGCCCGGGGCCTGATTGCCGCCCCATGTATACATCAACACATTCACTGCACGGTTGCGCAACAACCGCGAAATGCTGGTTCCTTCGCGCACGCGCGCGGCCTGATCAGCAGGCATACTGACAAAAAACACCCCAAGATTGCGGTCATCATTGCCGATCTGCGACAGATCGGACGGTGGCGCCGATGCCTCGACCTGCCAGGTCCAGCGCGCTGTTGTCCGGCCGCGCAAATTGTCCGGCAGGATACGGTACAGAATTGATGATGCCCCGTCTGATATGACACTCAGGCGGTTCGGGCTTAGTTCGAACCGGTTCGGGCTAAGCCGTCTGAACGTCAGATGATCCCAGGATGCATCGAATGGCACCGGCGCGGCCTGCAGGGGGGATGATTGTGTGCCAACAAGCGCAACACCCGCTGTTGCGCCGGTAAGGAAAAGTCTGCGGGACAGGGTCATGAGTTCCTCCTTATTGGGCCTGTTGATCATAGTTACGCAAAACACAGGGCAGAAGTGTCGCCACCGCGCTCACATTATTGCGATCATCTTGGGGTATGTCGGATATGATGCGCATAAGCACCCTTTCCTTTCGGCCTTGGTGCGTTAGGGTTCCCCCCAGACAACCGCGGGCAGGACAAGGGCAGCATGTCTTGAAAACGAAACTGATATTCGTGACCGGCGGCGCGTCTGGTCTGGGTCTGGAACTGGTGCGCGCGGCCTGCAGGCGCGGACACCGCGTGTTGTGCACAGGCCGCAGGGGCGCACAGGATCTGCCCGCCGATTTCCCCGATATTCCCTATCTTTCCTGCGACCTGTCATCCGGGGACGGGGCAAGCACTGTCGCGGACTGGGCGATCCGGCATTCCGGCGGGCAGATCGATTGCGCACTGCTGAATGCCGCTGACGGATATTTCCGCCCGATAACACTGGAAACGCCTGATGCGATCACGCGGGTTCTGTCCGTGAATCTGGAAGCCAACATGATCCTTTCGCACAGGCTGTATCCCGCACTTGGCGGCGGGCATTTGGCGCTGATCGGTTCGGTGGCGCATAAGGGGGCTGCGGGAATGCCGGTTTATGCCGCCAGCAAGGCCGCGCTGGACGGGTTTGGTCGCGCACTGGCGGAAGAATGGCGCGGACGCATCTGCGTGCGGGTATTGCACCCCGGCCCCACGGCGACAGGCATGGCTGAACGTGCAGGGCGCAAGCCCGATGCGGCCGACAAACTGTTTCTGGCCCCGCGCCCGATGGCGCATGCTGTGCTGGATGCAGCCCTTGCCGGCAAGGGGCGTG
This sequence comes from Roseinatronobacter sp., assembly GCF_051859525.1. Lineage (NCBI taxonomy): Bacteria > Pseudomonadati > Pseudomonadota > Alphaproteobacteria > Rhodobacterales > Paracoccaceae > Roseinatronobacter > Roseinatronobacter sp. The sequence goes on from NZ_JBHYFM010000003.1 coordinate 22,709, forward strand.
ACCGTCAGGTTATTTCCTATGGCCGCGTGCTGTTCAGTCCCGCGCGGTGGTTGCGCAGGGGGGCGGCGTGATGGCGCGCGTCCTGATTACAGGCGGCAGTAGCGGCCTTGGGCAGGCCCTTGTCGCGCAATGCCGCGCGCAGGATCAAACATCTGTCTGCGTGCTGGATGTCGCGCCGCCTGCTGACGGGGCGGCCGATTGGGTTACACATGACATGGGCACGCCTGATAATGACAAATGGCATGCGCTTTGTGACACATTGGTCGCAAAAGGACCGTTTGATCTGGTCGTTCTGAACGCCGGAATCAACGCCACCGGCCGGTATGAACAGGTGCCGGTTGACGCGCATCTGGCAGTTGCGCGTGTCAATCTGCGCGGACCAATGCGGCTTGTGCACATGCTGTTGCAGAACAACCTTCTGGCAGCTGGCGGGCGGGTGGTTTTCATATCATCGCTATCGGTGTTCACCGGCTATCCGGGGGCGGCGAGCTATGCTGCCAGCAAGGACGGGCTGGCCTGCCTTGCGCGGTCGCTGCGCAAACCCTTGCGCAAAGCTGGAAATATCCATGTGCAACTGGTCTGCCCCGGCCCGATGGACACCCCACATGCCACGCGCCATGCCCCCAAGGGCGCGCGCGCCGACAGGCGCATGGACCCCGCAAAAGTGGCGCGCATGATCCTTGCGCAACGTGACAGGCGTTTCTTGCTGGTGCCGGGCGGGGGCACGCGCATCGCGGCCGCGCTCGGGCGGGCGTTTCCGCAGACCACGACACGCATTATGGGCAAGGTCCTGTTCCGCAAGCTGACCTGATCACGCGGCGCAGCACAGGCAGGTTGGCTGTATGTGGCCTTTTGCTGCCGCTGATCCCATGGACAAAGCCCGCGCCATCGGTGGGCCGGGGTCTGCTGATCCGGCATTCAAGAAATGCACTTTATGCAGGCTGCATACTCCCAGGACCATAGGCTTGGCGTGTCAGCCGAATAACCGGCAGGCCGCGGGACGGCCCGCCGATGGCGCGGCGGCCTGCGGCCTTGGCTCCGCGCCTTGGAAAGTTCCGTAACGTCCGTTTCAGGCCATCTGCCAAAGCATAGCGGCGCAAGGTCCCCCCTGCGCCGCCAGATATTAACCTGTCAAGGCGGGCTTATTCCGCCGGAACCGCGTCCGCTTCATAGCTCAGCGGTTGGGGCAGATGCACCAGCATTTCCTTGGGGCAAATCTGCAAGAAATGCGCCTTCTCGCGGTCCCAGTTGCGCAGGATTTCAAGTGCGCGCTGCGATTCCGTTTCCTTGGCATGCATCTCAATCAAGCCTTTCAGCTGATCTTCCCAATGATCCACCGTCACTGGACAGGTCACCAGCGATTCCATGTTGATCAACTCTGGCGCCACGCCGTCGGGGTCATAGAGATAGGCCATGCCGCCGGTCATACCAGCGCCAAAATTCGCACCGATACTGCCAAGGATAACCGCCACACCGCCGGTCATATACTCGCACCCGTTCGAGCCGCAGCCCTCGATCACGACCTTCGCACCGGAGTTTCGCACGGCGAAACGTTCGCCCGCACGACCTGCCGCAAACAAATGGCCATCGGTTGCGCCATACAGCACGGTGTTCCCGATGATCGTGTTGTCATGCGCAATCAAGGGCGATGACATGCGCGGGCGCACGACGACCATACCGCCCGAAAGGCCCTTGCCGACATAGTCATTGGCATCGCCGAAAACTTCGATTTTCAGGCCCGGCGCAGCGAACGCCCCCAGCGACTGGCCCGCGCTGCCCGCCAGTTTGACAGTCAGGTGGTCCGGTTGCAGGTTGTTGCGCATGCCAAACCGCTTGACGATATGACTGGATGCACGCGTTCCGACCGTGCGGTGGGTGTTTTCCACCGCATAGGACAGTTGCATCTTCTCACCATCCTCAAAGAAGCGCGCGGCATCGCGGATGATCTCGGCATCCAGCGTGTCGGGCACAGCGTTGCGCGGCTTGTCACGATCATAGCGGATGTGTTCGGACCCGTCGACGGTCAGCAACAGCGGGTTCAGGTCCAGATCATCCAGATGCGCCGCGCCACGGCTGACCTGCGCCAGCAGATCGGCACGGCCAATCACCTCATCCATGGACCGCGCGCCGATGCTGGCCAGAATTTCACGCACTTCCTGCGCATAGAAGGTGATCAGGTTCACCACCTTGTCGGCATTGCCGGTGAATTTCGCGCGCAGGCGTTCATCTTGCGTGCAAACCCCCACAGGGCAGGTGTTGGACTGGCACTGGCGCACCATGATGCAGCCCATGGCAATCAGTGCCGCTGTGCCAATGCCGTATTCTTCGGCCCCCATCATGGCGGCCATGACAATATCACGCCCTGTGCGCAGCCCGCCATCCGTGCGCAATGTCACCCGCTCGCGCAGCTTGTTCATGGCAAGCACCTGATGTGCCTCGGTCAGGCCCATTTCCCATGGCAGGCCCGCGTATTTGATGGATGTGGCAGGGCTGGCCCCCGTGCCGCCATTATGGCCGGAAATCAGGATGACATCGGCCTTGGCCTTGGCCACACCGGCCGCGATTGTGCCCACACCTGAGGATGCCACCAGTTTCACAGTCACCTTCACACGCGGATTGATCTGCTTCAGGTCATATATCAGCTGCGCCAGATCCTCGATCGAGTAAATGTCATGGTGGGGGGGCGGCGAAATCAGCGTCACACCGGGGGTGGAGTGGCGCAGACGGGCAATCAGCTTGGTCACTTTCATGCCCGGAAGCTGGCCACCTTCGCCCGGTTTGGCCCCCTGCGCGACCTTGATTTCCAGTTCTTCACAGGCATTCAGGTATTCGGCGGTCACACCAAACCGGCCCGATGCCACCTGCTTGATCTTGGCGCAGGGGTTGTCACCATTGGGCAGCGGGTGTGCGTGGGCGGGGTCTTCGCCCCCCTCGCCGCTGTCGGATTTCGCGCCAATGCGGTTCATGGCAATGTTCAGCGTCATATGCGCTTCGGGGCTAAGCGCGCCCAGCGACATGCCCGGTGTGACAAACCGTTTGCGGATCGCTGTAATGCTCTCCACTTCCTCGATGGGAATGGCCTTGCCCAGCGGTTTGATGTCCAGCAAGTCCCGCAGGTGGATGGGCGGGTTGGCCTGCATGGCAGTGCTGTATTGCTTCCACAGCGCATAGCTGGACTGGTTGCAGGCCTGCTGCAACAGGTGCATCGTCTGCGCTTCCCACGCGTGCTTTTCGCCCGAACGCCGCGCCTTGTAGAACCCGCCAATGGGCAGCACATCCTGCCCGCCGCGCCAGCCCTTGGCGTGCACTTCTTCCAGTTTCATCTGGATGCCATGCAAGCCGATGCCGGAAATGCGGCTGTGCATGCCGGGGAAATATTCCGCACACAGCGCGCGCGACAGGCCGACAGCTTCGAAATTCAGGCCGCCGCGATAGGATGAAATCACTGAAATGCCCATCTTGGACATGATTTTCAGCAAACCCGCGTCAATCGCGGCACGGTAACGGCGCATCGCATCGACAAGCGACCCCTCCACCAGCCCGCGGTCAATGCGGTCGGCAATGGTTTCCTGCGCCAGATAGGCGTTGACGGTGGTTGCCCCGCAGCCGATCAGTACCGCGAAATAATGCGGGTCAATGCATTCAGCGGCACGCAGATTCAACGAACAGAAGGTGCGCAGACCCTTGCGCGTCAGCCAGCCATGCACGGCACTTGTTGCCAGAATCATGGGCATTGCCACCTTCTCCGGCCCCTGATGCTCATCTGTCAGCACCAGATGGCCTGCGCCGGAACGCACGGCATCTTCTGCCTCGGCGCGGATACGGGCCAGCCCGTCGCGCAGCGCGTCTTCATTGGCGTCCACGGGGAAGGTGCAGTCGATAAACGCGACCTGATCGCCGAATTCGCGCACCATTTCGTCGAATTCGCCATTGGCCACAAAGGGGCTTTCCAGAACCAGAATTTCGGTCTGGCTGCTGTCTTCGTCCAGCACGTTGCGCAGGTTGCCAAAGCGGGTTTTCAGCGACATGACGCGGAATTCGCGCAAACTGTCGATGGCCGGGTTGGTCACCTGCGAAAAGTTCTGGCGGAAATAATGCGACAGCGGGCGGTAGATCTGTGACAGCACCGCAGAGGGCGTATCGTCGCCCATGGACGCAATCATTTCCTTGCCATCTTCGGCCATGGGGGCCAGAACCTGCTCCACCTCCTCGATGCTGTAGCCCGCCGCGACCTGACGCTTGCGCAGTTCTGCCGCATCCAGTTTACGGGTTTCCGGCACGTCGCGCAGTTTGTCATTCAGATCGACAATCTTGTCGTTCCAGTCGCCAAAGGGTTGCGCGCCTGCCAGTTTGTTCTTGATTTCGGTATCGTGATACAGGCGGCCTTCGACCATATCGACGGCAATCATCTGGCCCGGCCCCAGCGCGCCCTTCTCGCGTACGGCCAGTTCATCGACGACAACCATGCCAGCTTCCGACCCCGCAATCAGCAACCCGTCGCCTGTCACGACATAGCGCATGGGGCGCAGCCCGTTGCGGTCCAGACCCGCGCAAACCCAGCGCCCGTCCGTCATGGCAAGGGCTGCGGGGCCGTCCCATGGTTCCATCACGGAGTTGCAATAGGAATACATGTCGCGCCACGGTTTCGGCATTTCCACAGCCTGCTTGGACCATGCTTCGGGCACCAGCATGGTTTTGGCCATGGGCGCGCTGCGACCTGCCCGCACCAACACTTCAAACACGGAATCCAGCGCAGCCGAATCCGATGCGCCAGATGCCACAATCGGCTTGATATCTTCGGCCATTTCGCCAAATGCCGATGACGCCATGCGGATTTCGTGGCTTTTCAGCCAGTTCAGGTTGCCTTTCAGCGTGTTAATCTCGCCGTTATGGGCCAACATGCGGAAAGGCTGCGCCAACCACCATTGCGGGAAAGTGTTGGTCGAATAGCGCTGATGATAGATGGCAAAGGCCGACTCAAAGCGGTCATCCTTCAGGTCGGGATAGAATTCCGCGACCTGTTCAGCCAGCATCATACCCTTGTAGATGATCGACCGGCACGACAGCGAACAGATATAGAAACCCGCGATACCGGCAGCGCTGATCGCTTTTTCGATGCGGCGGCGGATGACATATAATTCGCGCTCGAATGTTTCTTCATCCGTGCCCTTGGAATTGCGTATCAGGATCTGCTCAATCTCGGGGCGGGTTGCGTTGGCCTTGTCCCCCAGCACGCTGACGGTTACCGGCACATGGCGCCAGCCGTAAATTGCGTAGCCCATGCGCAGAACTTCGGTTTCGACAATCGTGCGTGACCGTTCCTGCGCCGCAAAATCCGTGCGCGGCAGGAACACCTGCCCCACAGCGACCAACTGGTCGGTCATGGGTTCATGGCCGGTGCGGCGGATCTTGTCATAGAAGAAATTGACGGGGATCTGGACATGAATGCCCGCGCCGTCACCTGTCTTGCCATCCGCATCAACCGCGCCACGGTGCCAGATGGCCTTCAGCGCATCAATGCCATGCTCAACCACCTTGCGCGATGGTTTGCCGTCCAGCGACACCACAAGCCCCACCCCGCAGGATGAATGTTCATCTTCTGGCTTGTACAGGCCATGCTCAGCGACAAAGGCACGGCGGGCTTCTTCACGGGCGGCCCATGCGTCATCATATTGCGTCATGTCAGGTTCCTTTGATCGGAATGCGATTATTCGGCAGCAACCTGTGCGGGTGCCGAAAGATAAGTCAGAATGGCTTGCGCAGCTTCACGCCCGTCGCGGATGGCCCAGACCACAAGGCTGGCCCCGCGCACGATATCGCCCACGGCCCAGACACCGGGCATGTCGGTTTCATGGGTGTTGAACTTGGCGCGGATGGTGCCCCAGCGGGTCACGGGCAAATCAGGCACACCCCAAAGTGTGGGCAGATCTTCGGCCTCAAAGCCCAGCGCCATGATCGCCATGTCTGCGGCCTCGGTATAATCCGCGCCTTCAATCACTTCGGGGGAACGGCGGCCGCTTGCATCGGGCTGGCCCAGACGCATTTTCTGGACGCGAACGCCTGTCACGCTGCCATCATCACCAGTGACAAAACCGGCAGGTGCGGCAAGCCAGACAAATTCGACACCTTCTTCTTCTGCATTCTGGGTTTCACGGCGCGAGCCGGGCATGTTTTCACGGTCACGGCGATACAGGCATTTAACCGACGTTGCGCCTTGCCGGATGGCGGTGCGCACACAATCCATGGCCGTATCACCGCCCCCGATGACGACAACGCGCTTTCCACGCGCATCCAGCGCGCCCGAATCGAACTCTGCAACCTCATCGCCGAAACTCTTGCGGTTGGAGGCGGTCAGATAATCCAGCGCCTTCAGCACACCTGTCGCAGACGCATTCGGGGTGTTCAGGTCGCGCGCCTTGTAGACGCCTGTGGCAATCAATACGGCATCATGCTTGCCACGAATGGCATCGAAGCTGATGTCTTCGCCGACATTGCAATTCAGCACGAATTCAACGCCGCCCTGTTCCAGCTGCTCGATCCGCTGCATCACAACGGGCTTTTCCAGCTTGAAGCCGGGAATGCCATAGGTCATCAGCCCGCCCGCGCGGTCATAGCGGTCATAAACCGTGACCTGCACACCTGCACGGCGCAGCACATCCGCGGCGGCCAGACCGCCTGGACCGGCGCCGATAATGCCCACGGATTCAGCGCGCTCGGTGCTGGCGACAACAGGCTTGACCCAGCCTTCCTGCCACGCCAGATCCGTCAGGTATTTTTCGACCGACCCGATGGTCACGGTGCCATGACCGGATTGTTCGATCACGCAATTGCCTTCGCACAGCCGGTCTTGCGGACAAATGCGCCCGCAGATCTCGGGGAAGGTGTTGGTGGCCTGCGACACTTCATAGGCTTCCTGCAACCGCCCCTGGGCCGTCAGCATCAGCCAGTCGGGAATGTTGTTGTGCAGCGGGCAGTGACTTTGGCAATAAGGCACCCCACACTGGCTGCAACGCCCTGCTTGCTCTGCGGCCTTTTCCGCCGCAAACTCGCGGTAGATTTCACCGAAATCTTCAGTGCGTGCATCGGCTGCCCGCTTTGGGGGCGTTTCGCGTTCGACGGTCACAAAACGGAGCATTTGCTGCTTGGCCATGGCTGATCCTCCAGAATTCAGAATTTGTGTCTTATCCAAGGTCCGGAGCAAAGAAAAGTCAGCAAGGCTGACCTAAATCGATTATTTTTTATCGATCTGATAAAATCTTTCCGTTTAATTGCGAAATTTAGGTAACTTGTGCTGACATACTTATCTGTTTGCCTTCATCATCCAGTCAAGTAGTTTGCCAAAAAACCGCGGGGACAGCATGACATTCTTTCACCTTTTCTTGCTTGCGATCATTCAGGGCATCACCGAGTTCCTGCCGGTGTCGTCGTCAGGGCACCTGATTCTACTGCCCGCGCTGACGTCGCTGGATGACCAAGGGCTGGTGATCGATGTTGCGGTTCATGTCGGGACGCTGTTTGCAGTTTGCTGGTATTTCCGTGCCGATGTCGGGCTTGCCGTACGCGGGGTGCCGCATCTGATGCGCGGCAACCTGAACGACCGTGGCGGTTTTCTGGCGTTCTGTCTGGCGGTCGCGACTGTTCCGGTTGTTATTGCCGGACTGATTTTCAAGATTTTCGGTATCATGGATATGCTGCGCAGTGTTGCCGTAATCGGCTGGATGATGATCATTTTCGGGATTGTCCTGTATCTGACCGACAAGATGGGCAAACAAACGCGTGTCGCGCAGGAATGGACCATGAAGCACGCCCTTATCATGGGACTATGGCAGGCAGTCGCGCTGATCCCCGGTACTTCGCGCTCGGGGATTGTCATTTCCGGGGCGCGGGCACTTGGGTATTCGCGCCATGATGCCGCAAAACTGTCCATGCTGATGTCCATCCCCACAATCATCGCATCCGGAACGCTGATGGGGCTGGACGTGGTGCGCGTGGCAGATTGGCAGGCGGCAAAAGACGGTGCCATTGCCGCCGTTATTTCGTTTTTCGCAGCTTGGGCGGCATTGGTGTTCATGATGAAACTGCTTCGTTCAGTCAGCTTCACGCCCTATGTCATCTATCGCCTGATCCTGGGCGTCATCCTGCTGGCGATTGCCTACAGCTAACCCCGCCTGTCGGACTGGGCGCGGCATCACGCCCCGCCCTGTCCCGTTTCCGACCCTGCCTTGATGGATGTGGTGACGTAATTCACCGACAGGTCACGATCGGAGATCGACCAGTCCCAGCGCAGCTTGTCAAAGACAAAGCCCTTGCGATCCACAGGATCAAGGCCGGACCGGCGCAGCAGATCATATAGTTCGTCAGGCGTGATGAATTTCGACCATTCATGCGTTCCCTTGGGCAGCCAGCGCATGACATATTCGGCACCGATGATGGCCATGACATAGCTTTTGGCGTTCCGGTTCAGGGTCGAGCATACCATCAGCCCCCCCGGTTTCAGCAGGTTCTGGCAGGCGGTCAGATAGGCGCGCGGGTCGGCAACATGTTCGACCACTTCCATATTCAGGACAACATCGAACTGCTCGCCCGCGTCAACCAGCGCCTCGGCTGTGGTGTGACGGTAATCGATTGTCAGGCCCTGCTGTTCGGCGTGGATCTGCGCCACGGGAATGTTCCGCGCCGCCGCGTCCGCCCCCACAACATGCGCACCAAGCCGCGCCATCGGTTCGGACAGCAACCCCCCGCCGCAGCCGATATCCAGCAAGCGCAGCCCCGCGAACGGCGCCTGCGCGGTCATATCGCGCCCGAATTCTGCGGCGATCTGGCGGGTAATGTAATCCAGCCTGCACGGGTTCAGCATGTGCAGCGGCTTGAACTTGCCATGCGGGTCCCACCATTCAGCGGCCATGGCTTCGAATTTGGCGACCTCGGCGGGGTCAATCGTTGATGTGGTCATGCGCACTCCGGTTTTTTTCATCTATCGCATATGGCAGGCAGGCGATTACAGGTATATAGTCCGAATTATGGATAAGTCTGCCGGACATGACACCGCAGTTTCGGGTCTATACCCGATACCAGAACCATTCGACCAGCGCATGCTTGATGTCGGGCATGGGCATCAGGTCTATGTTGAACAATGCGGCCATGCCGACGGCATTCCCGTCGTTGTTCTGCATGGCGGGCCGGGGGGCGGATGCAGCCCAGCCATGCGGCGCTTTTTCGATCCGAAAACTTATCGCGCCGTTTTGTTCGATCAGCGCGGCTGCGGGCGTTCAAAACCGGCGGCCAGCATCGAACACAACACGACCCGCCACCTGATCGCCGACATAGAACAGATTCGCCAGACACTGGGGATCAAGCGATGGGTGGTGTTTGGCGGCAGTTGGGGCGCGACACTGGCACTGGCCTATGCACAGGCGCATCCCGAAAGTGTGGCCTATCTGGTGCTGCGTGGCGTCTTCACCGGCACACAGGCAGAACTGGACTGGTTTTACGGCGGGGGTGCCGGACGCTTCTTCCCCGAGTTATGGGCGCAATTCACGCGCCTTATTCCAGCGGATGAACAGCATGACCTGATTGACGCCTATGCCAAGCGCCTGTTCAGTGGCGACCGCCAGCTGGAGGACCGGTTCGCGCGCGCATGGACAAGGTGGGAAAACGCGCTGGCGTCCATCGAAACGCGCGGCTTAGGCAGTGCGGATGCGCCCAGCACCTATGCACGGGCCTTTGCCCGACTTGAAAACCATTATTTCCGCAATGGCTGCTTTCTGGGCGAAGATCGCGCGCTTATGAACGGGCTGGACCAAATGCGCCACATCCCCGGCACGATTGTTCAGGGCCGCTATGACATGATCTGCCCGCCCAACACTGCATGGGACCTGCACGCGGCATGGGGCATGTCGCGGCTGGAAATGGTGCCAGTGGCGGGGCATGCGCTGTCCGAACCCGGGATCAGTGCGGAACTGCTGCGCGTTATGAACCACCTGCGCCACGACACACACAGGCTGGACCTTTAGCGCTTGCGTTTCGATCCGCACCCACCTATATGAATGCCAACAGCGGCGCCTGTGAAGGCCCACCGGAAAAACCAACGGGCCGCATGGCCCGTTTTTTTATTTTGCCCCTTGGGAGGGCTGCATGAGCGACCTGATCGCCAAAACCACACTGGACCAGCGCGTAGCTGCCATCGTCGCCCCCGTTATCGAAGGCTTGGGGTTTGAACTGGTGCGCCTGCGCGTGATGTCAGGCAAGACCCGCACGCTGCAAATCATGGCCGACCGCCCCGATGGCGGCATCGAGGTTGAGGATTGCGCGCGCATTTCAACCGCCGTTTCTGCCATTCTGGACGTCGAAGATCCGCTGGATGACGCATACACGCTGGAAGTGTCCAGCCCCGGCATTGACCGCCCCCTGACCCGCCTTAAGGATTTCGACGCCTGGAACGGGTATGAGGCGCGTCTGGAAACCACCGAACTTATTGACGGCCGCCGCCGCTTCAAAGGCATTCTTGCCGGTGTCGAGGGCGAGGAAGTCCTGATCGAGATCGAAGAAAACGACGAGGCCGTGACCATCGGGCTGCAATTCGACTGGCTGTCGGATGCAAAACTTGTACTGACCGATGAATTGATTGCCGAAATGCTGCGCACCCGCAAGGACAGCGGCGCCATTGACGAAAGCAAGTTTGACCAGATCGAAACGGACGCGCCCGACACTGGTGCGGACCAAGAGGAGCACTGAGACATGGCGATCACCTCTGCCAACCAGCTTGAACTTCTGCAAACCGCTGATGCGGTCGCCCGCGAAAAGATGATCGACCCCGAACTGGTCGTTCAGGCGATGGAAGACAGCCTCGCACGGGCGGCCAAATCCCGCTACGGCGCGGATATGGACATTCGTGTGCATATCGACCGCAAGACCGGCGTTGCCACATTCAGCCGTGTGCGCACAGTCGTTGCCGATGAAGAACTGGAAAACCACCACGCGCAGTTGACCGTTGCACAGGCCGCGCCCTATCTGGACGACCCGAAGATCGGCGATGAAATCAGCGATCAGGTGCCGCCAGTCGAACTGGGCCGTATTGCCGCGCAATCCGCCAAGCAGGTGATCTTGCAGAAGGTCCGCGAAGCAGAACGCGACCGCCAGTATGAAGAATTCAAGGATCGCGCAGGCACAATTCTGAATGGTGTGGTGAAACGCGAAGAATACGGCAACCTTGTCATCGACATCGGCCGTGGCGAAGCGGTCCTGCGCCGGAATGAAAAAATCGGCCGCGAAAGCTATCGCAATGGCGACCGCATCCGCTGCTACGTCAAGGATGTTCGGCGCGAAGCGCGCGGACCACAGATTTTCCTGTCACGCACAGCGCCGGAATTCATGGCCGAACTGTTCAAGATGGAAGTGCCCGAAATCTATGACGGCATCATTGAAATCAAGGCCGTGGCCCGTGATCCCGGATCGCGCGCGAAAATTGGTGTCATCAGCCATGATTCGGGCATTGACCCCGTGGGCGCCTGTGTCGGTATGCGCGGCAGCCGTGTTCAAGCAGTTGTGAACGAACTTCAGGGCGAGAAGATCGACATCATTCCGTGGACGGAAGATCAGGCGACATTCCTTGTCAACGCCTTGCAACCTGCCGAAGTCAGCAAGGTTGTTATCGATGATGACGCAGGCAAGATCGAAGTTGTCGTGCCTGACGAACAATTGTCGCTGGCAATTGGCCGTCGCGGACAAAACGTGCGCCTTGCCAGCCAGTTGACCGGCCTTGACATCGATATTGTCACTGAATCCGACGACTCGGCGCGCCGTCAGGCAGAATTTGCAGAACGCACGCGCCTGTTCATGGAAGAACTGGATATCGATGAAATGATGGCCCAGCTTCTGGTCGCCGAGGAATTCAGCTCTCTCGAAGAGGTGGGTTATGTCGATCTGGACGAATTGCTGGCCATCGACGGGTTCGATGAGGACACGGCCCAGGAATTGCAGACCCGCGCACGCGAGAAGCTGGAAGCCATCGCCACGGCTGCGCTGGAAAATGCCCGCGCCCTTGGCGTCGACGACAGCCTGATCGCATTCGAGGGTCTGACCCCGCAAATGGTCGAAGCGCTGGCAAAAGACGGGATCAAGACACTGGAAGATTTCGCAACCTGCGCAGATTGGGAACTTGCAGGCGGCTGGACCACAGTGGACGGCAACCGTGTCAAGGACGAAGGTTTGCTGGAAGCCTTTGACATGAGCCTGGAAGAAGCGCAGCATCTTGTCATGACCGCGCGCGTCACGCTGGGTTGGGTGGATCCGTCCGAACTGGAACCGGACGCAGATGACGCGGCAGACACAGACGACGACTCTGCGGAAGAAGATAACTAAGCAGGGGCAGTGCAGGCATGGCCCGCGGCGGTAAAAAGACGGAACAGGATGGCCCGGAGCGGCGTTGTATCGCAACGGGTCAGTCCCAGCCTGCAAACGGGTTGATCCGCTTTGTTGTCGGGCCTGACAACCAGATCGTTCCCGATCTTGCAGGCAAACTACCGGGACGCGGTATCTGGGTCAGTGCGGATCGTGATGCGCTGGCAAAAGCCGAGGCAAAAAAACTGTTTTCGCGTGCTGCGAAACAACAGGTCGGGGTGCCGGACGGGTTGGCCGACCTGATAGAACGCCTGCTGACGAAGCGGGTTCTGGAATTGCTGTCACTGGCGCGCAAAGGCGGGTTGGCGATTGCGGGCTATGAAAAATGCCGCGATCTGGCATTGAAGGATCAGATGTTTGTTCTGATCCAGGCAAGTGACGGATCACCGCGCGGCAAGACGAAATTGCGCCCCCCTGACGGGGACGACAGTTACATAGGTTGCCTGAATGCACAGGAATTGGGTTTTGCATTTGGGCGGGAACATGTGATACATGCCGCGCTTCGCTCTGGTGGACTGAGCAAAGCTGTTGTACAGGAAGCGGCAAGATTGGCCGGACTGCGCCAGATAATCGGTGGAACGACCACCGGAGAGGACAAGACGAACGCATGAGCGATACTGACGGAAAAAAACCACTCGGACTTGGCGGCAAAGGCGGCCAGGTGAAGCAGAGCTTCAGCCATGGACGCACAAAATCTGTGGTGGTCGAGAAGAAGCGCAAGCGTGTTGTGGTCCCGAAGCCAGGGGCAGCAGGAAGCACTCCAACTTCCGGCAGCGCGACGCCGCGCCCCGATCCGGCCAGACGCCCCGCCGGCATTTCCGACGCCGAGATGGAGCGCCGCCTGAAAGCCCTGGCCGCAGCGAAATCACGCGAAGCCGAGGACGCGGCCGCACGCGCGGCCGAGGAGCAGGCCCGCGAAGAAGAACGCCAGCGCCGCCGTGATGAAGCGGAAGCCCGCGAACGCGAGGAACGCGAACGCGAGGAAGCCCTGCGCGCGAAGGCAGAAGAAGACGCGCGCGCCGCCGCCGAGGCAGAGGTCCGCAAGGAACGCAAAGCCGCCGAGGCAGCGGAAGCAGCCAAACCGGCCGCGCCAGCCGCGCCCGACGCACCGCTGTCCGAACGTGCACGCCCCGCCGCAGTCGATGCCCGCAAGGCGCCCAAACGCCCCGATGATGACCGTCAGGCGCGTGCAGCCAAGCCCCGCGATGACGCAGGCCGCCGTTCCGGCAAGCTGACGCTGAAAGATGCGCTGTCTGGTGAAGGCGGGCGCCAGCGGTCGATGGCCGCGATGAAGCGCAAGCAGGAACGCGCCCGCCAGAAGGCAATGGGGCAATCCCAAAGCCGCGAGAAAGTCGTGCGCGAAGTGCAACTGCCTGAAACCATCGTGGTTCAGGAACTTGCCAACCGTATGGCCGAACGCGTCGCCGATGTCGTCAAGTCGCTGATGAAAATGGGCGTCATGGCAACCATGAACCAGTCGATTGATGCCGATACCGCAGAATTGCTGGTCGAGGAATTCGGCCACAAGGTTGTTCGCGTGTCCGATTCGGACGTGGAGCAGGTCATCGATCAGGTGCAGGACGCGCCGGAACTGCTGAAACCGCGCCCCCCGATCATCACGATCATGGGCCATGTCGACCACGGCAAAACCAGCCTACTGGATGCCTTGCGCAAGACCAATGTTGTCTCTGGCGAGGCGGGCGGCATCACGCAGCATATCGGGGCCTATCAGGTCACAACCGAATCGGGTGCCGTGCTCAGCTTTCTGGACACGCCCGGCCACGCAGCCTTTACCAGCATGCGGGCACGCGGCGCGAATGTAACCGATATTGTGGTTCTGGTTGTCGCCGCCGATGATTCGGTGATGCCGCAAACGGTAGAGGCGATTAACCACGCCAAAGCGGCCAAGGTGCCGATGATCGTTGCCATCAACAAATGCGACCGCCCCGCTGCGGACCCGAACAAGGTGCGCACCGGCTTGTTGCAACATGAAGTGGTGGTCGAGGCGATGTCCGGTGATGTTCAGGATGTCGAAGTCTCGGCGCTGACCGGCATGGGACTTGATGCCCTGCTTGAAGCGATTGCGCTGCAAGCGGAAATCCTTGAACTGAAGGCCAATCCGGACCGCTCGGCCATGGGTGCCGTGATCGAGGCACAGCTGGATGTAGGCCGCGGCCCTGTGGCCACCGTTCTGGTGCAGAACGGCACGTTGCGTCAGGGGGATATCTTCGTCGTGGGCGAACAATGGGGCAAGGTGCGCGCATTGGTCAACGATCAGGGCCAGCGCGTCAAGGAAGCCGGCCCCTCGGTTCCCGTGGAAGTGTTGGGCCTGAACGGCACGCCGGAAGCGGGCGATGTCTTGAACGTGGTCGAAACCGAAGCGCAAGCCCGCGAGATCGCCGATTACCGCCAGCAGGCAGCCAAAGACAAGCGCGCCGCGGCGGGTGCCGCGACCACGCTGGAACAGCTTATGGCCAAGGCCAAGGCCGACAAGGACATTTCGGAACTGCCCGTTCTGCTGAAAGCAGATGTTCAGGGCTCTGCCGAGGCGATTGTTCAGGCACTTGAGAAGATCGGCAACGACGAAGTGCGCGTGCGCGTGCTGCATTACGGTGTCGGCGCCATTACCGATACCGATGTCGGGCTTGCAGAAGCGTCTGGTGCGCCCATCATCGGGTTCAATGTCCGTGCCAATGCATCCGCACGACAGTCAGCGAACCAGAAAAGTGTGGAGTTGCGCTACTACTCGATCATTTATGATCTTGTGGATGACATCAAGGCCGCAGCGTCCGGCCTGCTGTCCGCAGAAGTGCGCGAGAACTTTATCGGCTATGCCGAAATCCGCGACGTGTTCAAAGTGTCCGGCGTCGGCAAGGTTGCGGGCTGTCTGGTCACCGAAGGCGTGGCGCGGCGGTCTGCAGGCGTCCGTTTGCTGCGTGACAACGTGGTTATCCATGAAGGAACGCTGAAAACGCTCAAGCGCTTCAAGGACGAGGTCAAGGAAGTCCAGTCCGGTCAGGAATGCGGTATGGCCTTTGAAAACTATGAGGATATCCGCGTAAAAGACGTGATCGAGATTTTTGAGCGCGAAGAAGTCGAACGCACGCTTAGCTGATCTGGCGATTCTTCTGCGCCCATTGGGTGACAATAATGCCGCAAGAGCCCCCACCGGCCTTGCGGCATTTTCAATTTGTCCGACAGCCTTGCCGCACGCGTGACAGGGTCTATCTTTCAGCAACGCTGCGCCGCGTCATGTGCAGCGTCCCGTATCCAACTTAACCGCGCTCATAACTGCCGGAGTATGCCGTGAATTTTTCCTTTGCCCCTGAACCTGTTGATGTCGGGTCACAAACTCGATACGCCCAAGATGCTTCGGATCAGGACAAAACAACGAACGAGGGCATCGTGCCGGACAAAGAATTCAAACCGGATGCAACGAATCTGCGGGCGTTTCGCGACGCGCTGGGGCGGTTTGCGACTGGCGTGACACTTGTGACCATTTCCGGTGACAATGGGCCGATGGGATTCGTTGCCAACAGTTTCGCAGGGCTGTCACTTGATCCGCCCCTGATTTTGTGGTCACCGGCGCGATCTTCAAGCAGGTTTCCCTATTTCGCCAGTGCAGCACATTTTTCTGTCCACATCCTGCGCGAAGACACAAAAGACTGGATCGCGCGGTTCGGCAGGCATGGCGCGGGATTTGACGGGTTGCAGCACCGCCTGACCCCCGAAGGAAGTCCCGTGCTGAACGCGGCGCTGGCGCGTTTTGACTGTGCCTTGCATGATACCCATGATGGCGGCGACCACCTGATCATCATAGGGCGCGTGCTGCGCTGCCACAGCGCGCAGGGCGTGCCATTGGTGTTCAGTCAGGGCAGCTATGGCAGTTTCCAACAACACCCTTGATGCGTTGATCCTGAACGCCTGCATATGTTCAGCCCCTGCAACACGGGGATGACCTGCCGCGCCCGCTGGAATTCATGACCTGAAGGGCGCCGCGCCCGCCCCCCAAAAGAAAACCGCCCCCCGAAGAACGGGGGGCGGTTTTTTTCTACACGCAGACTGAAAGCTCAGCCCTGACGTGCTTTGAATTTCTTCTGTGTCTTGTTGATAACATACACACGGCCCTTGCGGCGCACGATTTGACAATCGCGGTGGCGCTGCTTGAGCGACCGGAGCGAGTTTCTGACCTTCATCGGCCTTCTCCTTATCGCGGCGCGCTTGCGCCATTGCGGTTGTCCTGCAAGATGCAGGGGTTAATGGTGGGCACGACAAGGTTCGAACTTGTGACCCCTACGATGTCAACGTAGTGCTCTACCACTGAGCTACGCGCCCTGACTGGTGAATCACATGCGCCCCAAATAAAAGGGACGCGGGATGCATCCGCGTCAATTGCCGCCCGTATAGAAAGAATCGCAGGCATGATCAAGGGCTTTCGGAGGTCAGATCATTCGCGCTATAGTTATTTTCTGAAACATGGCCGGACAAATGAACGCATTTAGTTTTTTCCCCGCAAATATGGCCACAAGTGCAGTGGTTTTTGCCTCTCCGCATAGCGGGCGGAATTATGCGCCGGCTTTTTTGACGGCTTCTGTGCTGGACGAATTGGCGCTACGCTCCTCCGAGGATGCTTATGTAGACCTGTTCTTGCAAAATGCGCCCGAGTCTGGTGCGCCTGTGCTGCTTGGTGGTGTGCCACGCGCCTATGTCGACTATAACCGCGCCGCGACCGAGCTGGACCCCGCGCTGATCGCAGACCTTCCAAAAACGACACTTAACCCGCGCATCATGTCGGGGCTTGGGGTGATTCCCCGTGTTGTTGCCGGTGCAAGGGCCATTTATGCAGGCAAGATCCCCCGCGCCGAGGCCGAGTTCCGCCTGAACCGGTTCTGGCACCCCTATCATGCCAGACTGACGGCCCTGATGGATGAACACCGCCGCCGTTTTGGGCGGGCAATCCTGCTCGACATGCACTCGATGCCGCGCGACGCCACCAATCACGACAGGCGCTTTGCCGCCAAGCGTCCGGATATCGTGCTTGGGGACCGATTCGGGGCGGCATGTGCGCCTGATATCAGCGATCAGGTGGCCAGCATTTTCACATCAGCCGGTTTTCGTGTCGCCCGCAACGCCCCTTTTGCCGGTGCCTATATCGCGCAGCGCTATGGCACCCCGTCCACAGGGCAGCATGTCGTCCAGATTGAAATTGACCGCGGCCTGTATCTGGATGAAACGACAGTGGCGCCCAGCCGCGATTTCGATGCCTTCGCGCGCATCATGGGACAGATCATCCCGAAACTGTCAGAAATCGGACGCAGCAAGGACGTCAACATCGCGCTTGCCGCAGAATAGTGCAGGTGTCATCCCTGCCCGGATTGGTTGGGCAGCGGGCCAAAGACACTCAGATCCAGTGTGACGCCGCGCTTGGCCGCGCTTTCGGAAACCGCATGTAGCAGCGTCTTGTTACGACTTAGCATCCGGCGGAAGCGGGTTTCGTCCAGTTCCAGCAGGGTCGAGTGGCTGATCGCACTGACCATCGCCTTGCGGGGCTCGCGGGCCAGCATACCGATATGGCCAAAAAACTCGCCACGCCCCAAACGCGCCTTCTGCCCTTTGCGTTCAACCTCAACCGCGCCAGAGGCAATGAAGAAAACGCTGCTTGCCACCTGCCCCTTCCGGATCAGCACAGCCCCCGGTTCGACATAGCGCGTTGTCAGCGCCCGCGCGAGGATCTGGCGCTGTTCATCCGTCATATCCTTGAACAAGGGAAAGCTGCGGACGAACGCGCTTTTTTGCAAGGCGAAATCCAGATGCGGGCGGGCCTCGACTTTGGTGCGGGCGGTGTTGGCACGGTTGCGCAGGGTCGTGTATAATTCACGGCTGATCAAACCATCACTGAACAGCGTCTCATATTCGCGTTCTTCCAGTCGCAAACTGGTCCGGCGAATAAACCGGCGTTCCATTTCCTCGGCATATCCGGGGTATTGCAGGCGTAGCCCTTCAATGGCGTTTTCCGTCTCCTCCTCTCGGCGGCGCAGCAATTCATGCAGCAAATCCGCAACGCGGCGGCCATGAATGCGCCTGATCTTGTTGTCCAGAAATCCGTGCAATTGCCCAAGAACAAGCCGCTGGTTCAACAAAATCTCGAACCGGTCCGCGGTCATGGTTTCCAGCAACCATGACCATTTCAAGCGGCTGTGCAGCCACACGGCCACCCGATACCATGCGCCATAACCCAGCGCCATCCGGCCCGCCGCGCGGTATTCATAGCGTCCGCCCTGCCGTGTGCGTTCAATCAGCCGGTCCACATCTGTCAGCATCTGTTCCACCAGACGGGCTGAAAACAGCTGCTGGCGGAAATTGTCGATAATCAGATCACGTTCGCGCCCCGCCAATGCGATAAGGCCCAGCGTAATACGGTCACGGTCGGGAATGGCCTGCGCGTCTTCTGCCAGATCCACGGCAATATCCAGCCGTGCAGCAAATCGTTTCGCTTCTGAACGAATGACCTCTTTGGGCAAGCGGTAGTCGCGGGTCGTATCTGCCACCGCTTCGCGCACATTTTGCAGCGCAACCGCAATAACCTGATTGGACAGCGCGGTATCAAGCGCGGGCAATCTGTCCAGCCCCAACCGACTGATAACCCAGCGCAGCGTTGTCCCCTGTACCAGAAGCGTGAACAGGGTGAATCCGGTGGCCAGAATGCCCACTTCGCGCTTGATGGCCGGCGGGACCAGCGCGCTTTCGGTGACAGCCAGCGCCAGCGCCAGCGTGACCGCGCCGCGCAACCCCCCCCACAGAATCGCTGCGCGATATGGCCTGTCCACACGCGGGGACAGTTTCAGCGCCGACAAAACCGGCAACATGCCAAACAGGATGACAGCACGCGCAACGAAGGCCGCGACCACGATGACCCCGATCAGGAAAATATCATTGGGACGCACATCCCCCATAAGGCGCGGTATCAACAAGGCCGCCAGAATGAAGATCAGCGCCCCCGCCCAATAGGCCAGCACGTCCCACACTTCGCGCAGGTAGTTGTAACTGGCTGGCGTCAACCGCCCCGGCCCCAACAGGTTCAATGTCAGCCCTGACACAACCACCGCAATCACCCCCGAGGCAGAGGCCAGCTGTTCGGCAACGATATAGGTCAGATATGGCAGTGCCACACTGACAGACACCTGCGCGCGCGGGAATGTCGGGATCAATGCCATCAGGGATACAGTGACCCGTGCGAAAAACCAGCCAATCGCAACGCCACCGGCAATTAGCCAGGGAAAGGTAACAAGGGCTTCTTGCAATGTCGGGTCCGGCACGCCCAGCATGACAAACGTGATAAAGAAGCCGAACAGCGCAATGGCAGCCGCGTCATTCAAAAGGCTTTCGCCCTCGACGATCCGCGTCAGGCGCTGCGGGGCCGCGATATTGCGAAAGATGCTGACAACCGCTGACGGGTCGGTGGTCGACACAATCGCGCCGATCAACAGGCAGGCCACAAGCGGAAGCGTTGTAAACGGTTTCAGCGCATACCCAATCACAACCGTTGCAACGACGACCGCCATCACCGCCATCACCAGAATGGGCACCCAGTCATCCAGCATGCGCCGCGCATTGACCATAAGCGCAACCTGAAACAGCAATGTCGGCAACAGAACATACAAAAAGACATTCGCGCGGATCGGTTGGTCCAGCAGACGCCTGACAGTCGGGTTCAGCGCCTCACTCAGGTCGGAATTCAGCAAATACAGCGCAATACCGCCAAGCACGCCGCCCACCACGGCCAGAATCACGGTAAAAGGCAGCCTTGCCCGTTCAGACAAAGGCTCGGAAATACCAATAACGATGAAAAGCACTGCAAGCGCAGCCACAAGGGTAATTATGTCCATACTCTTTTATAGCCAGAAAGCCGCGTTAATCTAATATGTTAGCATCACTTTGATGACATTTTTCATGCAGTTGTGTCCGTTTGCATTCACTTAGGGCAGGCATATAACCTGAAAACGTCCTGAAGCCCGCTTTGCACGCCAATCGCGATGTGGACACATGGCCGTAATACGACCACATGGCATTCTCTCTTGCGCTGGCCGGTCCGTGGGTCATATGGTCGGCACGAAACAGGAAACCGGGGGCAAAAGATGGACATCAGGACAGTGGGAATTGTCGGTGCGGGCCAGATGGGGAATGGCATTGCCCATGTTTTTGCCCTGGCCGGCTTTGACGTTTTGATGAACGACATATCCGCAGATGCCCTGAACAAGGCAGTCGCCATCATCGACGGCAATCTGGAACGTCAGGTGTCACGCGAGAAGATCTCGGCCGAGGCGAAGGCCACGGCAATGGCACGCATCCGCACGACGACAAACCTGCATGAACTTGGACCTTCGGACCTGATTATCGAGGCGGCGACAGAACGCGAGACCATCAAGCAGGCCATCTTTGAAGACCTGTTACCACATATCCAGCCCCATACGATCCTGACATCGAATACATCTTCTATTTCGATCACACGTCTGGCCAGCCGCACCGACAGGCCCGAGAAATTCATGGGGTTTCACTTCATGAACCCTGTGCCGATCATGCAACTGGTTGAGTTGATTCGCGGGATCGCCACAGATGATGCGACCTATCAGGCCCTGCTTGCTGTGGTGGAGAAGCTGGGCAAAACGGCCGCCAGCGCCGAAGATTTTCCGGCCTTCATTGTGAACCGCATACTGATGCCCATGATAAACGAGGCCGTTTACACCCTGTATGAAGGTGTGGGGTCGGTAAAATCCATCGACGAGTCGCTGAAACTGGGCGCAAATCACCCGATGGGCCCGCTGGAACTGGCGGATTTCATCGGTCTGGATACCTGTCTTGCCATTATGAATGTGTTGCATGACGGGCTTGCGGATACGAAATACCGCCCCTGCCCGCTTTTGACCAAATATGTCGAGGCCGGCTGGCTGGGCCGCAAGACCCAGCGCGGATTTTATGATTATCGCGGTGAAACGCCGGTTCCCACCCGCTGACAGGCACGCACCAGCACCTGCGTTGACATGGAACAAGGCAACTTCGCCTGACAGTGGTATACTCCCCCATCAGGAGGAGGGCCGACCATGATCAATGAAAACGACATTCTGGATATGACTTGTCTTACGCGCGCGCAAATAGATGCCATCGCCGAACATGAACATATCACCCCCGTTACCGCAGCAGAACTGGGCGAATACATGATGCACATCCATCATGGGCCGCAGCGTGTGCAACAAATGATCTGCGAAGACATCGCCCAAGCGCTGCATGCAGATGACCTGACCAAGGCACGCGGGCTATATGCAACACTGAAACAGTTTATTGCAGAACACCCCGAAGCCCTGCGCGGCAACGGATAGACGCATCAGGCATATGTCCTGAACAGGGCTTTCAACTGCGCGGCACTTTGCGTGATATCATGGGCGGCCTCGACGCGGGTGCGGCCTGTCGCCCCCATGCGGGCCAGTTGTTCCGGCGATGCCTGCATGCAGGCGCGCATCGCATCCGCAAGCGCGGAGACATCCCCCGCAGGCACAAGCCAGCCCGACTGCGCATCGACCAGTTCGGGAATGCCCGCGATATAGGTCGAGATCACTGGCCGCCCCAAGGCATGGGCTTCCATTATCACAATGGGCAAGCCTTCGGCAAAACTGGGCAATAGCAGCGCGCGCGCCTGCGCAAGCGCATCCCGGACGCCTGCATTATCGGCCCAGCCACGCAGGTCCACATGATCGCCCAATCCGTGCCGGTCGATCGCCGCGCCAATCGCGGGCCGCGTATCCCCGTCCCCGATCAGGACGACACGGGCATGCGGGTGGGTCTGATGCACATCTGCCAGCGCGGCAACAATCAGTTCCTGCGCCTTTTGAACGCATAACCGCCCGACACAAACGAATGGGGCATCGGGTGCAGGCGCGGGTGAAACGGGCAAGTCATCCAGATCAACCCCGCAGCGCACCACGTTCAGCTTCGGCCAGATCGACATGCCACCGGCCAGCGCAAGCTGCACGCGAGCAAACTCGGTTATAGCAACAACAAAGCGTGCATGTTCCAGCTTCATGCGCAAGGACGCGGCGACAGGGTCCAAAAACTCGTCAGGCCCATGCGCGGTGAATGAATACCCCGGACCGCCCAATTGTGCACAAAGCAAAGCAACTGCGGCAGTGTTCGTTGAAAAATGGGCATGGACATGGGTGCAGGCACCCAAAGATCGTTTCAGATGCACGGCCTCCAGTAAATACGCGACATGACGCACGAAGGAACCGCGCGCGGCGTTCCGGTGCAACTGCCATGCGGTTCTTGCCGCGCGCAGAAATCCGCGCGGGTTTCGCCCCCCCTCGCGCAGCGCCATCCCCAACAAACGCAGCCCACCCGGGGCCAGAAGATAGGTTGTTCGCGTCTGCTCCTGCCGGTCTGCCGGATCGACAAGCGGTTGATCCCACGTGCGCAGGGCAAACCGGCTGACAGACACGCCCAACGCTTCCAGCGCGGCAATTTCCCGGCGGATGAATGTCGCAGATGTCACCGGATATGTGTTCATCAGATACGCAACATGCGATGTCCCAGCCTTCTGCAGACCGCAGGGCGGCACTGGCGAAGATTGTTCTGGCTGAACTGAAAAACTCAAATACCTAAAACGCCTTGTCTTGTCGCATGCAGTTTGCGAACCATTCGGGACTGCGCGCAATTTGCAGTGAACCCTTCAAAAATACAATACAAAAGCCCGCAGGCCGGCGCGGACAACGGTGCGCCACGTGCAGTGAATTCACCCCGGCATGGCCAGCCCGACCCCGCCCATGGCCGCCAGCACCACCACGGCCCAAGGTGGCGCCTTCCACGCCATCAGCGCCACGAAGCAGACCAGCGCCAGCGTAAAATCGCGCATGTCCCCGATGGCGCTGGTGAATACCGGCGAATACAGCGCCGCCCCCAAAATGCCCACCACGGCCGCATTCGCGCCTTGCATAAACGATTGGGCGCGTGCCATGGCGCGGAACCTGTCCCAATAGGGCATCACCCCCACCAGCAACAAGAAGCCTGGCGCAAAGATGGCCCCCAGCGCCAGCGCCGCCCCTGCAATACCATTCGGTTCCGGCCCCAGCACGCCCCCCAGATAGGCCGCAAATGTGAATAATGGGCCGGGCACGGCCTGCGCGGCACCATAGCCGGCAAGGAAATCATCCGGCGTGACCCAGCCGGTTGCCACGACTTCGGCCTGCAACAGTGGCAGCACCACATGCCCGCCGCCGAATACCAGCGCACCCGCGCGGTAAAAACTGTCAATGACCGCCAAGGACTGGCCCTGCCCAGCAAGCAGCGGCAACAAGAACAGCAACGCAAAGAATACGACGAGCGCCCCCAAGGCCACCCCGCGCGACACGGGCATCCTGACATGCCCGCCCACAGGTGTTCCCGTCCCGCGCCCAAGGGCCAGACCGGCAACCCCGCCCAGCGCAATCGCGCCCACCATGCCAAAGGCACCGGGCAGGAATGCCAGCACCGCCACAGCCCCCACAGCAATCGTTGCACGTTCTCGGTCCGGACACAGGTTTTTCGCCATGCCCCAAACGGCTTGGGCAATGATCGCCACGGCCACAATCTTCAGCCCGTTCAATGCCCCTGTTCCGACAGGTCCGTCAATGCTGGCCGCGCTGAGCGCGAAAACCAGCAAAATCAGTGCCGATGGCAGCGTAAAAGCCACAAAAGCCGCAAGCGCCCCCGACCAGCCCGCGCGCATCATCCCCAGCGCAAAGCCCACTTGCGACGAGGCCGGACCGGGCAGGAACTGGCACAGTGCGACCAGATCGGCATAGGCACGGTCATCCAGCCAGCGCCGCCGCGTGACCAGTTCATCGCGGAAATAGCCCAGATGCGCGATTGGCCCGCCGAAACTGGTCAGGCCCAGCTTCAGAAAGGCGATGAACACCTCGCCCGCGCTGCCCTGTTCCGGTTGCGTGTCGGTCGTTCGGGCATTTTTTGTCATTCTGTCACCGCTGCTTCGTCAAGCTGGCGCAATCGTCTGTGTGCAATGTCCAGCGCCTTGCACCCTTTTCGCGTGGCCGTGTAAAACCTGCACGACAAATGCACCTTGTGGCCGGTATGATTGGCGTTTGGTAGAGCATGCTTTGCCCAGACCGTCAACGCTGCACCTGCCAAGGCTGTTGCCTGCCTGAACTGCGAATGACGGACAGGTTACGGAATATAAACTTTCATCATGCTTAGTTGCACCACGGACCAGCAAGAAGCGGCCGATTCGGAGCAGCAGCATGCGCAAACCCATCCTGATTACAGCGGCCCAAAGGCTGCACTGGTTCTATTTGGGCCTCGCCTTCTGCGTCTTCAGCATGATTGGCGCCTCCGCTGTGACACCGCGCGGAACAGTGTCCGCAGACCCTGCCCAAACATGCCTGTCTGCGGCACAGGTTTCCGCACGACGTCACGGCGTGCCCTTCGATGTGATGCACAGGATTGCGTTGGTGGAATCCGGCCGCCAAACGGAAAACGGCAGAACCCCATGGCCTTGGGCAGTCCATGCAACCGGACGCGGACACTGGCCCGCCACGCGCGAGGGCGCGCTGGACATTATCCGCGCCGCGCTGGCAGCAGGCCATAGCAATATCGATATCGGGTGCTTCCAGATCAATTATCACTGGCACAGTGACCAGTTCCCCACATTGGAAGCGATGCTGGACCCGATACAGAACGCGGAATATGCCGCACAATTGTTGAATGGCCATTTTCAACGTCTGGGGTCGTGGACAGCGGCCGCAGGCGCCTATCATTCTGCGACACCGGCACTGGCGCAGCGCTATATTGCGCGTTTCAATGCTGTTGCTGCAAACGCAGGGCCACCGCCACCATCCAATCCGACAAGCCCGCAGCGGCGGCAGGGCACACAGACGAATTATGCCCTGCTGCAATCGGCCGGTGACGGCAAGATGGGCTCGCTTGTTTCGCAATCCGCCATGCAATCCGCCCGCCCTTTTCTTGAGACGGGAACGCAGACACCATGATTTCCCTGAATCCAAAGGCCCTGTTCAGCCCGACAGTGTTGCTTGCCCTGGCACTTATGGCCGTCATCGTCATGATGATCCTGCCGGTGCCTGCGTGGCTTCTGGATCTTGGACTGGCGACGTCTTTTGCGCTGGCGATCCTTATGTTCACGGTCACGCTATTCATCCAGCGCCCACTGGACTTTTCAATCTTCCCGACAGTTTTGCTGGCATCCCTCATGCTGCGCCTGTCGCTGAATGTATCCTCAACCAAACTGATCATCGGCGAAGGGCATACAGGAACAGGGGCGGCAGGCGGGGTCATTCAGGGCTTCGCCAGCTTCGTGATGGGCGGGTCGGTCTTTCTTGGTGTGGTCATCTTCCTTGTGCTGCTGATTGTAAACTTCATTGTCATAACAAAAGGCGCGGGCCGCATGGCCGAGGTGGGCGCGCGCTTCGCACTGGATGGCATGCCCGGAAAACAGCTTGCCATTGACAGCGACATGTCCGCAGGCGCGATCGACCACCAGGAGGCGAAACAAAGGCGTGAAACAGAACAGGCGGAAACGAATTTCTACGGTTCGCTGGACGGGGTGTCGAAATTCGTAAAAGGTGATGCCGTCGCGGGCCTGCTGATCACGCTTCTGAATATCGTCATGGGGCTGATCAATGGCACCATGATGCACGGCATGAGTCTGGCCTCTGCCTTTGAAACCTATGCCATCCTGACAGTTGGCGACGGGTTGGTATCACAAATTCCGGCTGTCATTATTTCAATCGCAGCCGCCCTGCTTCTTGCGCGTGGCGGGGCAAACGGGGCCACGGATAGTGCACTTTTCGAACAATTAGGCCGGTATCCGTCAGCCTTGGCGACTGTTGGCATGCTGATGGCACTCTTTGCCTTCGTTCCCGGCCTGCCGTTCATCCCCTTCGTGATCGGGGCGGCTGTCCTGCTGGGCCTTGCATGGATGGCGCAACAGGTCCAGACGCGCCTTCGCACAGAGGCAAGCCGTCCAACACCTTTGTCGGACCCCACCCCGGAACGCATGCTGGGTGATGATCTTGATGTTGACGAAATCCATGTGCAATTCGCGCCGGATCTTGTCCCGATGGTGCTGGACCCCGGTATCGGGCTGGATGCGCGTATTTCATCGATCCGGTCGCATATTGCGCGCAATTTCGGTCTTATCCTGCCGGAAATCCGGCTGACGGATGATGCAAGCCTGCCTGCGGGCAGCTATGCAATCCTTATTCAGGGCGTCGAGCAGGCACGCGACCACCTGCGCCCCGGCAAGGTACTGGCACTGGTGCAGGACGCCTCCAGCTTCGAGTTGCAGGGCGAGGATGTGCGCGAACCTGTCTACAAGGCCCCTGCGCGCTGGATTGACGCCAGCCAGCAGGAAGAAGCGGCGCTTGGCGGAACCACTGTCGTAAACCCGACAGAAGTTCTGGCGACCCATCTTCTGGAAGTCCTGAAATCCAACTTTGGCCGCCTGCTGAATTTCAAAAGCCTGAACCGCATACTGGACGAAATGACGCGTCTGTCCGACGCATCGCGTGCAGATGCCAACAAACGCCTGCTGAACGAATTGATCCCCGACAAGGTGCCGGTGGAACTACTTCTGGCAGTGTTGCGCCTGCTGCTGGAAGAACGGGTCTCTATCCGGAACCTGCCACTTATTCTGGAAGCCATCGCCGAGGTGCGCGGCGCTTTGCATGGGCCGGAAACTGTCTGTGAACATGTGCGCCAACGTCTGGGTTTCCAACTTGTGGCCCCGCTGAAACGCAGTGACGGCACCCTGCCCCTGATCCAGTTGGCCCCCGACTGGGAGGACATATTCACAACCTACCAGCTGGCGGGCGATCACGGTGCAGCAGATGTGGCGCTTCCCCCCGAAGATTTCGCCCGACTGACCGAACGTGTCGCCGAAAAGCTGGGAATTCTGGCGCAGAATGGCGAATCTCCCGCGCTTGTGACATCCGCCCACAGGCGGCGTTTCCTGCGCACGGTCCTGACCGCGAAGGGTCTGGTCGCCCCGGTCCTGTCATACGAGGAAATCGGACTGGAAGCACGCCCTGCCCTGCTGGGAACCATCCCCACATGAGCCTTGAAATTTTCGATACACTCGCCGCATTCATGGACCAGATGGTGCCGGAACTTGTTCATGGGTTTGGTGTGTTTTTGCGCGTGGGGGCCATGATGGCATTGATGCCCGCATTCGGCGAAACCGTGATCCCCGTGCGGGTGCGTCTGGCGCTGGCACTTGCCTTCACGCTGATCATCACACCCGCCATCGACGCGGGTTTACCACAGCTTCAAGGGGGGCCGGTGGCACTTGTCATGGTCATCGCGGCAGAAGGGCTGGCAGGTCTGACACTTGGTGTGGGCTTGCGCCTGTTTGTGATCGCCCTTCAAACTGCCGGAACCATCGCCGGGCAGGCGACATCCTTGTCACAGTTCTTTGGCGGGGCGGGTGTGGACCCGCAACCGGCCATGTCGCAGATACTTGTCATGGGGGGACTGACGCTTGCTGTCATGGCCGGATTGCATGTCCGGCTGGCGGAATTCCTGATCCTGTCCTACAGTTTTTTCCCGCCCGGCCAGTTTCCGGATGCAAGCAGTATGGGCGCTTGGGGCACAGCGCAAATATCGCGCGCATTCTCGCTGGCATTCACGCTTGCCATGCCCTTCGTCATCATGTCGGTGCTGTATTATGTGGCCCTTGGGGCCATCAACAAGGCCATGCCGCAACTGATGGTGGCATTCGTTGGCGCACCCGCAATCACCTTTGCAGGGCTTGCACTGCTCCTTCTGTCCGCCCCCCTCATCCTGCCGATCTGGCATACGGCGTTTGAAACCTATATCGCAAACCCGACAGGCCCCACACAATGAGCGAGGAAGACCAGAGCGGCGAGAAGGAGTTCGAGGCCACCGAGCAAAAGCTGGCCGAGCAACGCCGCAAGGGCGAGGTGCCGCGCTCCACGGACCTGAACACCGCGGCGGCATTCTTTGGACTTGTGCTGGCCGCAATCGCACTTGGACAGACATCGCTTATCCGGATCGGCGAGATTGGCGCAGTGATACTGGATCAATCCGACCAGATTTCGACGCTTCTGTCCCAGAACGCGCGCGCCTTGCTGGGCGGGCTGATCGGCAACGTGATGCTGGCGGCACTGCCGCTGGTGGCGATTCCTTTTCTGGTGGTCTGGGCCATGCTGTTCGCACAGCGCGTTGTCATCTTCGCCCCTGAAAAACTGAAACCAAAAGCGTCCCGCGTCTCGGTTCTCGCCAATGCCAAGAACAAGTTTGGGCGTAGCGGGCTGTTTGAATTCGCCAAAAGCACCGTGAAACTGATTATCATTTCAACGGTTCTGTGGTTTTTCCTTATGCACAACCTGCCCCTTATTCTTGGCAGTCTTTATCTGACCCCCGCGTTGGCCATAAGCGAATTGCTGGGGCTTGTTGTGCGGTTTTTGCTATTGGTTTTTGTGGTCAAACTAGTCGTTGGCGGGATCGATTTCTTCTGGCAGCGCGCGGAGCACCTGCGCCGCAACCGGATGTCGCACAAGGATATGCGCGATGAGATGAAACAATCCGAGGGGGACCCGCATGCCAAAGGCGAACGTCGCAGGCGCGGGCGCGAAATTGCCAGCAACCGCATGCTGGATGCGGTTCCCGACGCCAGCGTTGTCATCGTCAACCCGACACATTACGCGGTTGCGCTAAAATGGTCGCCCACATCTGAAAATGCGCCGGTATGTGTGGCAAAAGGGGTCGATGAGATTGCGTTGCGTATTCGGGAACGCGCCAAGGAAGCGGGCGTACCCATCCATTCGGACCCTGTGACCGCACGCGCGCTTTTTGCCAGCATTGAGCTGGATCAGGAAATCCAGTCAGAACATTATGCAGCCGTGGCGGCCGCAATTCGTTTCGCAGACACAATGCGCGCGAAGGCGCGCAAGGGGCGTTGGTCATGACATCGGATAACAGGCTTGAACGGCTTCGGGCGATTTCACAAATGGTCAAGGACAAGGAGCTTGCGAAGCTCCGGACACTCGCGCAGGCCCGCGATGAAACGCACGATCGGGTCCAGCGGCTTATGCAACCCGTTGCGCTGGTGCAGGATCCGGCCTTGTTCGCCGCGCGGCAACTTCATGCCAAATGGGCGCTGGAACAGCGCATCCGCCTGAACCGCACTCTGGCACAACAAACCGCCCGCCTGATCGAACAACGGGCCAAGGCTGCGCGCAGCCTTGGCAAGGCCGAGATTGTTACAAATCTATGTCGCCAGAACCAAATCTAAGCCAGTTTCAGGGGGTCACCCACTCGCCCGCACGCATCAATGCGACCCGACTTCCGTCAACATGCAGCCCGTCAACATCCATCCTGTCTGACCCGATCATCCAGTCGACATGGATCAGGCTGTCATTCCCGCCACGGGCCGACACTTCATCTTTTGACAATGTGTCGCCACCTTCAAGGCAGGACGCATAGCATTGCCCCATTGCAATATGCGACGCTGCATTTTCATCGAACAATGTGTTAAAAAACAAGTGCCCGCTTTGCGCCACCGGTGAACTGTGCGGAACAAGGGCGACTTCGCCCAGTCTTGCCGCGCCATCATCTGTTGCCAGCATATCACGCAGCACATCGCCGCCACGCGTCGCTCGCGCCTCGACCGCGCGCCCCGCCTCGAAGCGCATTTCAATTTCATCGATCAGCGTGCCCTGATGTGACAATGGCTTGGTCGCACGCACATACCCGTCCACGCGCGCGGCGTGCGGGGTCGTGAATACCTCCTCGGTGGGAATATTGGGGTTGCACCGCACGCCGTTGCGCGCAACCGACGCCCCGCCTTGCCAGAAATGCCCATCTGCCAGACCAACATGCAAGTCGGTGCCTGGCGCCTGAAAATGCAAACTGTCAAATCGGGCCGTGTTCAGCATTTGGCACCGCCGCGCCAGTTCCGCGTTATGCGCCGTCCATGCGGCGACCGGATCGGCCTGGTCCAGCCGCGCCGTTTTCCGAATGGCCTGCGCAAGTTGTTCGAACGCATCCTGTGGGGGCTGGTCCGGAAACATACGCTGCGCCCAATCCAAGGTCGGGCAAGGGATGATGGACCAGTTGATATGAAATCCGGCAATCGGCGCCAAGGCAGGTCGATATGCGGCCGCATTCGCGCGGTTGGCACGGCCCACTTTTGCAGCATCCTCCTGTGCAAGCAGGAACGGATCCTCGCCCACAAGCGCCAGACGCGCCGCACCGTTTTCATATGCTTTGGCCATCCCTTCATACAGCCAGTCCGGCGCCTTGTCGAAACTGTCGTCACGGGCGTGGCGAAACCGCGCAAGGGTCATGTCCCGGTCACTGACAAGGGTTGTCACCAACCCCGCCCCTGCGCGGTAAGCTTCTGCTGTGATCGCGCGCGCCAGCGGCATGGCCGAACTCGGGGTGGTCATGACAAGGTCTTGCCCTGCCTGCAGATTCAACCCGACATGCACCGCCAGATGCGCCAGACCGTCCAGCAAAGCGGGATCTGCCGCGATTTGTGTAGCAAGCGGCGTATGCGTCAATGCGCTGTCATGGGTCATGTTTCGGGGCCTTCAGGTTGTGAACATTCCCCCGGAAGCTGTGCCACCCTGCCGCCAAGGTCAAGGGCGCAAACCCCGCTCAGGCGCCACTGCGCAAGATATCGGTAATCAGCACCCCGGTTACAACATCGCGCCCCAGCAGGCTTTGTCCGGTTTCCAATAACGCCTGCCGCAAAAGCGTCATGTTATTGTTCGAGGTGAACATTCCGTCAAACCCGCCAGTATTGGCATGGTCGAACATGACTTGCAGGAAACGATCCCGCAATCTTGGTTCATTTCGCAAGACCGCATTCTCTTCCGCGCCAGCAATCTCCAGTGTCAATGACATAACAATCACCGAAACAATCCGGTCCCCCTCCAGCAGGGGAACCATGAACTGGTTTTTCATCTCGAACAGCGTGACATCAAGCTGGCTCGGGTCAACAAGCGGGATATCCTCGGCGGCGGCCTCCGATGGTTCCGGCGCGGGGCGCAGCCATAACCCTGCGCCAACGCCGCCAGCGGCACCCAACAAAATGAGCAGGATTGGAATTAGCTTTGCCATGGTGCCCCCTTGCGCCCGAACCTTCAGAACGGTGCCAGAATATCAATGATCTGTTCGCCATATCGCGGCTGCTGCATTGTCGAGATAACACCACGCCCCCCATACGAGATGCGCGCACCGGCGATCTTGTCATAGGTAATCTCGTTCTGGCGTGAAATATCCGTCGGACGCACATAGCCGGTGACCAGGAGTTCGCGCAGCTCATGATTCACGCGAACCTCCTGCCGCCCCTCGATGCGCAAAACGCCATTTGGCAACACTTCAACAACAGTTGACGCCACGCGCAGGGTCAGCTTCTCATTCCGGCGCACCGACCCGTTGCCCGAAAAACTGCTGCCACTATTGGTTTCGATACCAGCACCAATACTGAAGCCGCCTTCGTTCTTGCGATCTATTGCTTGTGGTATTCCAAACAGTTGCGGGACAGCCATGCTGCTGGACCCTGTACGCCCGCGTGATGTATTGTTCGAAATCTCCGCGCTGTCATTAATCTCGATGACCACTGTCATAATATCGCCTTGCCGACCGGCCCTGCGGTCCCCAAGCAGGGATCGCTGGCTTACCGACCACAATGACGACGGCGCAGCGGCAGAGCGTGGTTCATTCGTTTCAGGCAGCGGTACGCGATACAAGGCTGCATGCTCGATGCTTTGCTCGGGTGGACTGAATGCGGGGGCCCTGCCCACCTCGCTCAGTGGTTGGCACGCCGCAAGGGCCAAGCTGCAAAGCAGGATGGCGACAGGGCGCAGGAAAGCTGGTTTTGTCATGATACCCTCATGGTAATATACGCGTTTCATCGCAGGGACAGTCGCTGCGTGCCCACCTCGACCACCCCAGAATACAGAACCGTGCCCTGCACCGATTGGCGGGACGACAGGTTCATCACACTGACCCGGTCCCCGATAGCGCCGCGACCAAGCGCCCGCCCTTCGGTCAGTATGCTCAGTGGGCCATGACGGTAGATGACCTGAACCAGATCATTCCGCTCTATGACAGCGGCCGGCCCAAGTTCCGAAAGACGCACCGGGCGGCCGGGATAGATTGCTACACGTGTTTCCAACCCGATGGCCTGATCCGCCGCCGTGGCCGCGCCGACGACCATGCCATCCTGCACGCTGACATCGCCCGGCTCGATAACCTCGGCGGCGCGGATCAGGCGGGTTGCCACCAGCGTCTGCGCCATCGCAAACTCTGGCAGGATGAACAGAAGGACGAAAACGAACCGCATCAGCGCACCTGCGTCGTTGCGCCCATCATCTGGTCAACGGCCGTAATTACCTTGGAATTCAGTTCATAGCCGCGCTGTGCCTTGATCAACTCCGTCATCTCGCGCACCGGATCAACGGAGCTTTCTTCCAGATAGCCCTGGCGCACCGTGCCCAGACCATCCGTTCCCGGTGCAGCGTCAAACCCCGGCCCCGAGGCTTCGGTTTCCAGAAACAGGTTTGACCCGATCGCTTCCAACCCTTTTTCATTGGCAAAGCCGGTCAATGTAAGCTGGCCCAGCAGTTGGGGCTGCACCTGCCCTATGAAATAGGCGTATATTTCACCATCAGCGTTGATGGAAATCGACCGCGCATCGTTTGGAATGACAATGCCAGGCGTGACTTCGAACCCTTCGGAATTGACAATCAACCCGTCGCCCGTGCGTTTCAGGGCGCCATCGCGCGTAAATGCGGCCTGCCCGTCAGGCAAGGTAACAGACAGAAAGCCCTTGCCTTCGATCGCGATGTCCAGATCGCCATTGGTCTGGGCCAAAGCCCCTTGCTGTATCTGCATGCTGACCGCAGCAGGACGCACACCAAGACCAAGCTGGATGCCGGTGGGCAGCACCGTGCCATCACTGGCATTAATCGACCCCGCGCGCGCGAATTGCTGATAATGCAGGTCCGCAAATTCGGCCCGGCGGGCGTTATAGCCCGAGGTGCTCATATTGGCGAGGTTGTTCGAAATGGTATCAACGCGCATCTGCTGCGCGCTCATTCCCGTGGCGGCGATATGAAGCGCTTTCATTGATCCGTCCTTTTCATCCTTATCGACCCAGTGTCTGGATCACGTTCTTGATCCGCTCATCTTCACGTTCCAGCAGACGCTGGCCCTGTTCATATGCGCGCTGGACGTCAATCATCCGCGCGATTTCCGGCATCGGGTCCACGTTGGACCCTTCAAGGAACCCTTGCCGCAAACGTGGTTGCAAAACGGGTTCAACATCACCATCCACAGCAAACAGGGTGCCCGCAGCCCGCGTCACCGACACGGGGTCGGCAGGCTGAACCAGTCCCACTTGCGCAAATGGCTGCCCGTCAGCAGAAAAGGTTCCATCCCCCGACATGACAATTGAACGGGCGTCCGGCGGCACAAATATCGGGGCGCCCCCCGCGTCCAGCAGCAGATGCCCGTCCATATTCACCAGTTCGCCCGCCGCATTCGGGGTGAACATACCCGCGCGCGTCAGCCGCAACCCCTGCGGCGTTTCCAACTGGAAGAACCCGTCGCCTTCTATCGCCAGGTCAAAACTGCCGTTGGTTTGTGTCAGTTCGCCCTGATTCAGGTATGTCTGGCGGGTGTTGCCCAGCGCCATAGACAAGGAAGTGTCCTGCCCCTGCCCGCCCACCACAAACTCGGAAAACACCATCCCCTCGCGGCGGAATCCGGTGGTCGATGTATTCGCGATGTTATGGGCGATAACCTGCATTTCGCGCTTCAGGCCCGACAGGCGTGTCAGGGTAACATAGGTCGCGTTGTCCATCACACACCTCCTGCGATCAGTGGCACTATCTGGTCGTGGAAAAAAGCGACGAGGGTGGCGGTCATGAAACTCATCGACACCCAGAAGACGATCACAATCGCGGCCAGTTTCGGCACAAATGTCAGCGTCATTTCCTGAATGGATGTTAGCGCCTGAAACAGCCCGATCGTGACGCCCGCAACCAATGCAGCAGTCAGAATCGGAATGGAAATCAGCGTTGCGACCCATAGGCCCTGACGCAATGTGTCGAAGAAGACGGCCTCGTTCATGGTTCAGACCGGCATGCGCAGGATTTCGAGATACGCTTCGACAACCTTGTTGCGGACCGCGACTGCTGTTTCGACAGCCAGTTCTGTGGCCGCGACCGCCTCGACCAATGCGTGCGGGTTTGCACCGCTGAGCATCGAACTGGTCGCGGCCGTGTCGGCCTGACGCAGCGCTTGCGTGAAACTGGACATTTGCGCACCGAAGGCAGCCTCGGCGCGCTGCGTGGTTCCTTCTTTCGGCGCGGGGGCTGCTGCGTTGCGCGCCAGATCATAGCTTTGAATGGCAATGCTTGCGGGAATGGTCATCTAGTCAATCCTTTTTCAACGACGCAGCAGATCAAGCAGGCCCTGCGACATCTGCCGCGCCTGATCAAACATGCGTAAATTCGCTTCATAGCTGCGGCCGGCCTCTCTCGCGTCGGCGATTTCGATCATCCGGTCTACAGTGGAGCCGTCGTAATAGCCTTCCGCATCAGCCAGCGCGTGGCCGGGGTCATAAATGCGCGGCAACTCCCCGCGATCCAGCCGGACCGGCCCAATATCAACGCGGGCAAGGCCGGTGGCGCGGTCAATCGCGGATTGAAAATCAATTGTCTTGCGCCGGTAGCCGGGTGTGTCGGCATTGGCGATGTTTTCGGAAACATGCCGCAGGCGGCGGGATTGCGCCTCCATCCCGGACGCGGCAACGGAGAATACACCAAACAGATCAGCCATTTATGCCCCCTAGTTCCCAAGTGCTGTACGCAGAATTCCGCGCGCTGACGAATAGACTGACAATGCCATGTCATGGCTTTGCCGGGTTTCGGCGGCACGCATCATCTGATGTTCAAGTGAAACTGTGTTACCATTCGGAGATCGGGCCGGTGCTGTCGTATCGATACGCGCCGCGGGTATGCCGCCGGTATCTTCAAAACCCAAATGACCCGCCCGCGTCGCACGCATGGACAGGCCATTATTGTAGGTCGCGCCAAAACTGGGCAGGTCACGCGCCTGATACCCCGGCGTATCGGCATGGGCGACATTTTCAGACAAGACGACTTGCCGTGCCGCTGCATGGCGGGCCATCTGCTGCGCCATGCGCATGACATCGGGTAATTCGAACATGAGGGCTTCTCCCGTCATTTGGATACACTCATCCTTAAGACTGATTCGCTTAAAGATCGGTAACCAGAAGTCGAAAAAGCTGCGAAAGGGATGCGATGAACCATCTTGATTTTCTGCGCGCCGAGGTCACGAATATGCATGTGGTCAGCATTTCAGGGCGAATTACACGCATCGACGGGCAATCCCTGGGAATTGCAGGTTTGGTGCAGGATGCGCGAATCGGCGATTGGCTGAAGGTTACGACCCAGTCCGGCACGCATGTTTACGCAGAAGTCCTGCGTATGACCGAAACCGAGGTCTTGGCGCTGCCGGACGGACCTTGTGACGGTTTGTCGATTGGCGATCGGGCGGAATTCATCGGCCCGCGCGGACTGGCCCCTGATGACAGCTGGATCGGGCGGGTGATTGACCCTTACGGCCGCCCGCTGGATGGCCGCCCCTTGCTGCAAGGGCCTGTCACACGCAACCTGCGCCAGAACCCGCCCGACCCCGCGCAGCGCGGGCGGCTTGGGGGCCGCCTTGATACTGGCATGGCCGTATTCAACACGCTGCTGCCACTGGTCGAGGGGCAGCGCATCGGATTGTTCGCGGGGTCCGGTGTCGGTAAATCCATGCTGCTGGGCAAGTTCGCGCGCAACATGCAGGCCGATGTCGTCGTCATTGCACTGGTTGGCGAACGCGGGCGCGAATTGCGCGAATTCATCGAGGATGTTCTTGGCCCCGAAGGGATGGCGCGGGCCGTTGTTGTCACGGCAACCTCGGACCAGCCACCGCTGACGCGACGACGCTGCGCCGCTGCCGCCATGTGCGTGGCCGAACATTTCCGTGATCAGGGCAAGCATGTGCTGTATCTGGCCGACAGCATTACGCGGCTGGCCGAGGCGCATCGCGAAGTCGCCCTTGCGGGTGGCGAAGCGGCCAGCCTGCGCGGATACCCCCCGTCAACCGCACATCAGATCATGGCACTGGCCGAACGCGCAGGCCCTGGCCCGGACGGAATGGGGGCGATTACCGGAATCTTCACTGTTCTGGTGGCAGGGTCCGACATGGAGGAACCCGTGGCCGACATTCTGCGCGGCGTGCTGGACGGGCATGTGGTGATGGACCGCGCCATTGCCGAACGCGGGCGGTTTCCCGCGATTGATGTTCTGCGCTCGGTCAGTCGCGCATTGCCGAAAGCGGCAACGCCGGAAGAAAACGCGCACATTTCCGAAGCACGCCGCATGTTGGGTGCCTATGACCGCGCGGAAATGATGGTACAGGCCGGACTCTATGAGGCGGGCAGCGACCCGCTTGTGGACCGCGCGATCAGGGTCTGGCCCGCGCTGGACGCGTTTGTGGGCGAATCCGCGCCAGGTGGCATAAAGCAGGCTTTTGCAAAACTGGCAATCTGTCTGGACCCGCCAGCGCAGGCCGGCACGACCGCCAGCAAGGGCAAAAAATAAAACGGGTTTCCTCTTGGCGCGGAATTGCACTAAACGGGGGGCAATTCTGCACATACGGGGACCATCATGGCGCGAATTCTGATCACCTCGGCCCTGCCATATATCAATGGCATCAAGCATCTGGGCAACCTTGTCGGCAGCCAGCTTCCGGCAGACCTTTATGCGCGGTATTGCCGTGCGCGCGGGCATGAGGTGATGTTTATCTGCGCAACCGATGAACATGGCACGCCCGCAGAACTGGCTGCGGCCAAGGCCGGCAAGCCGGTCGACGAATATTGCGCAGAAATGCATGACGTGCAGGCCGAACTGGCGCGTGGTTTCCTGTTGTCCTTTGACCATTTCGGGCGTTCCTCCAGCCAGCGCAACCATGTTCTGACGCAACATCTGGCGGGCAAACTGGCCGATGCCGGACGCATTTCGGAAGTGTCCGAAAAACAGGTCTATTCCAACGCTGACGGGCGTTTTCTGCCCGACCGGTATATTGAAGGCACCTGCCCGAATTGCGGCTATGACCGCGCGCGCGGCGACCAGTGTGAGAACTGCACCAAACAACTGGACCCGACCGACCTGATTGACCCGCGCTCCGCGATTTCAGGGTCCACCGATCTGGAAGTGCGCGAAACCAAGCATCTGTTTCTGCGCCAGTCGGATATGCGCGACCAACTGGATAAATGGATCGACAGCCAGCGCAACTGGCCGGTTCTGACCACATCCATTGCCAAGAAATGGCTGCATGACGGCGACGGGCTGCAAGACCGTGGCATCACGCGCGATCTTGATTGGGGTATTCCCGTCAAACGTGGTGACAAGGACTGGCCCGGTATGGAGGGCAAGGTGTTCTATGTCTGGTTCGACGCCCCCATCGAATATATCGCGGCCACGGCGGAATGGGCCGATGCACAGGGGCTGGATGACAGCGCATGGCAGCGCTGGTGGCGCACCGACCTTGGCGCGGATGATGTTCGTTATGTGCAATTCATGGGCAAGGACAATGTCCCCTTCCACACCTTGAGTTTCCCTGCAACGCTGATGGGGTCGGGCGAGCCGTGGAAACTGGTCAACTACATCAAGTCATTCAACTACCTGAATTATGATGGTGGACAATTTTCAACCTCGCAAGGTCGTGGCGTTTTCATGGATCAGGCGCTGGCAATTCTGCCCGCTGATTACTGGCGCTGGTGGTTGTTGTCCCATGCCCCCGAAAGTTCGGATTCTGAATTCACATGGGAAAACTTTCAGGCCAGTGTGAACAAGGATCTGGCCGATGTGTTGGGCAATCTGGTCAGTCGCGTGACAAAATTCTGCCGCTCCAAGTTTGGCGAAGTGGTGCCAGAAGGCGGGACTCTCGGGGCGCGCGAAACCGCGCTTATGGACGCGCTGACAACGCGCTTGCGCGCCTATGAAACGCATATGGAAGCGATGGAAATTCGCAAATCGGCGGCGGAATTGCGCGCGCTTTGGGTGTTGGGCAATGAATATCTGCAAGATGCCGCACCGTGGTCGACCTTCAAATCGGACCCTGAACAGGCGGCGGCACAAATCAGGCTGGCACTGAATCTGATCCGGTTCTACGCGATCATTTCGCGTCCCTTCATCCCCGATGCGGCCGCCAGCATGATGGCCGGCATGCAATCCGACGACTGGACATGGCCGGACACCGTGACAGATGCCTTGGCGCAACTGGATGCGGGGCATTCCTTCATCGTTCCTGATGTTTTGTTCGCCAAAATCACGGATGAGAACCGAGCCGCGTGGGAAGCACAGTTTTCCGGCCAGCGCTAGGGCTTGATTTGACCTTTTCATGTGCCAAGCCCTGCACTAGGCTTGGCACATGTTTACGATAGAACACGATTTCGACGCCACCATCGTTACCCTTGTGGACGAAGGCGCCCCGCGCGAGGAAGAATTGCGCGAGGATATTATCATTACAGCCTTTGAAGATTGCGTCACCTTGCGCCAGTTTGACCCGCAACGCGATGATGATGTGGTGATTACCCTGTCACTGGTCCAGTTGCGCGATCTGGGGGCCGCGCTTGACCTGCCCGAAGGCAGTTACAGACTCACCCCGAAGGGCCAGACGCGTTAGCCGCAAATCGGGCGGTTTATTGCGCCATGCACGCGCATTGCCGCTGTTCTGCGCTGCAGC
This sequence comes from Roseinatronobacter sp., assembly GCF_051859525.1. Classification (NCBI taxonomy): domain Bacteria; kingdom Pseudomonadati; phylum Pseudomonadota; class Alphaproteobacteria; order Rhodobacterales; family Paracoccaceae; genus Roseinatronobacter; species Roseinatronobacter sp. The sequence goes on from NZ_JBHYFM010000003.1 coordinate 61,961, forward strand.
GTCGACATCGTTTGACAAAGCTATGTCCCCTCCGGCAGGTTGGGGTCAAGACGGGGGACGAATCAGCCTCCCCGCACCCCCGACAGTGACATAGGAATGCGCCCCCTCCGGGGCAGAGAAAGGAAGTGCCATGCTTACCAATGATCAACTCAGCCAATGGGATAGAGAGAACTTTCTGCACCCCTCGACTGCCTTTGGCCAGCATGCACGCGGCGAAAGTGCCAACCGTATCGTAAAGTCAGGCAGCGGTGTCTATATTGAGGACCGTGACGGCAACCGCCTGCTGGACGCCTTTGCGGGGCTGTATTGCGTCAATGTGGGCTACGGACGCACCGAGATTGCCGAAGCGATTTCCAAGCAGGCGCATGAGTTGTCCTACTATCACGCTTATGTCGGCCACGGCACAGAAGCATCGATCACGCTGGCCAAGATGGTCGCAGACCGTGCGCCTGCACATATGAACAAGGTCTATTTCGGCCTTGGCGGGTCGGATGCGAATGAAACGAATGTGAAACTTGTGTGGTATATCCAGAATGTTCTGGGCCGCCCCGAAAAACGCAAGATCATCTCGCGCTGGCGCGGCTATCACGGGTCGGGCCTGATTACCGGCTCGCTGACAGGGTTGACGCCGTTTCACAACAAATTCGGCCTGCCCCTGTCCGAGGTTGTCCATACCGAAGCGCCCTATTATTTCCGCCGCCCGCGCAAGGACATGTCCGAAGCCGAATTCACCGCCCATTGCGCCGCAGAACTGGAAGCACTTATCGAACGCGAAGGCGCCGACACAATCGGGGCGTTTATCGGCGAACCGATCCTGGGCACCGGCGGCATTGTTCCCCCGCCCGCAGGCTACTGGGACGCCATTCAGGCCATCTTGAAAAAACACGACATCCTGCTGATCGCGGATGAGGTCGTAACCGGCTTTGGCCGCTTGGGCACCATGATGGGGTCCACGCATTACGGCATCACGCCCGATATCATCACCATCGCCAAGGGCCTGACATCCGCCTACGCGCCCTTGTCCGGCTCGATTGTCAGTGACGACTTGTTCAAGGTGCTGGAAGATGGCACCGACAAATTCGGCCCCTTCGGACATGGCTGGACCTATTCGGCGCATCCCATCGGCGCGGCTGCAGGCGTTGCTAACCTGAAACTGGTTGACGATCTGGGTCTGGTCCAAAACTCGCGCGACACGGGCGCCTATTTCCAGCAAGCGCTGAAAACCGCACTTGGCACACATCGCTTTGTGGGTGATGTGCGCGGCGAAGGGTTGATGGCCGCTGTCGAATTGCAGCGCGATCCGGCCAACGGTGACGATTTCGACGCCGCCGACAAGGTTACCGCGCGCGTAGTAGGCGAAATGGCCAAGCGCAATGTCATTGCCCGCGCCATGCCACAGGGCGAGATCATTGGCTTTGCGCCCCCGCTTTGCATTACACCCGCGGAAATTGATCTTGTGGTCGATGTGACCGTCGATGCGCTGAACGCCGTGACGGGCGGGTTGTAACCAGTCCCCAAGCCCCTTTCCGGGTGCCACGGCACGCGGAAAGGGGCCTTTTCTTGCCCTGTTCAAGGTTTAGGCATCCATGACCACAACAAACCCGAATTTCACCGATGCCGAATATGAAGCGCGTGTCGCGCAGACACGCGCCGAAATGGCCAAGCGCGGTATCGACCTGCTTGTCATCTCCGACCCGTCCAACATGAACTGGATTTCAGGCTATGACGGCTGGTCTTTCTATGTGCATCAGGCCGTGCTGCTGCCGATGGAGGGGGAACCCGTCTGGTGGGGGCGCGGCATTGACGAGCCGGGCGCAAGGCGCACTGTCTTTATGAAAGACGGCGCCAATATCGTGCCCTATGACGACAGCTATGTGCAAAACCCCCAGAAACACACGATGGAGGCCCTGTCCTCGCTGATTATCGATCGGGGCTGGCATACCGGCTGGATCGGTGTCGAGATGGACAATTACTACTATTCCGCAGCCGCCCACCAGACCTTGCTCAACCATCTGGGCGATGCGCGTTTCGTGGATGCGACAGGACTGGTGAACTGGCAGCGGCTGGTGAAATCCGAATCCGAATTGCTGTATATGCGCCGCGCCGCACGGATCGTGGAACGCATGCATCAGGTTATTCTGGATGTCGCCGAACCTGGCATGCCCAAGAACATGCTGGTTGCGGAAATCACCCGCGCGGGCATTCAGGGCGCGGACGGGCAATGGGGCGACTACCCCGCCATCGTTCCAATGGCGCCGTCCGGCCTTGACGCGACCGCGGCACATCTGACATGGGATGACCGCCCCATGCGCGCGGGTGAAGCCACCTTCTTCGAGATTGCAGGCGTGCATCGCCGCTACCATTGCCCCCAATCACGCACATTATTTTTCGGCACAGTCCCCGATCTTTACCGCCGCGCAGAAGAGGCGGTTCTGGAAGCGACGCAAGCAGGGCTTTCCTATTGCCGTGCGGGCGCGCGTGCCGAAGACGTGGCAATCGCCTTCAATGTCACGCTGAACAAAAAGGGTTTTGAAAAAGACAATCGCTGCGGCTACTCCATCGGCTTAAGCTACCCCCCTGACTGGGGCGAACGCACCTTGTCGTTGCGCAGCGGTGCCATGACCGAACTGAAACCCGGCATGGTCCTGCATTTCATGCCCGCCCTGTGGCTGGAAGATGGCGGGCTGGAAATTACCGAACCTGTTCTGATCACAGAGAACGGGCCGGAATTGCTGTGCTCCACCCCGCAAGAGATATTTGTGAAATAACGCAACCCCGCCGCGCAGGCTGGTTTTCATTCTGGCCCAAATATCCAAAAACCTCTCTGCTGGCAAACAGGCTATAGCAAGCAGAAAACCGGCATCCGGTTTTCTGCGACATGCCCTGCAACGCGGCCCTGTCAGTCATTCATCAGGCGGCTGACAACAATCGTGACTTCGGGCTTCTTGCCAATTTCTTCCATTGTGACCTGACGCACCAAGCGGCGCAGGCCGTCATTCAGCTTGTCATCATCCGCCATGGTCTTGGCACCGGCACGTTCCAGATATTGCGCCAGCTCCTCCTCAATAATTTCGTTCAGGGGCTGCCCGCCCTTGCCCGTCGGACGCAGTCCCACAATTTCGGCCCAGGGATCGCCCAGCACATCATCTTCTTCGTCCAGAATAAGCGTCACGAACACATGCCCGCCAATCGCCATTCGAATCCGGTCGCGCACCACGCCGTCCATCGCACCAATCATCCGGCTGCCATCCAGATAGATGCGGCCGGTGTCAACCTCGTCCACCAGAACGGGTGCGGCACCGCTCAGGTCGACAACCGACCCGTTTGGCACGACCATGGACTGCATCCCGCGCGCTATCGCCAGTTTCGCGTGTTCGTGCAACATGCGGTGTTCCCCATGAATGGGGATCAGCATTTGTGGCTGGATCAGATCATGCATCGCTTCCAGATCGGGGCGGTTGGCATGGCCTGACACATGATACAGCCGTTCGGAGTTATCCAGAACATCCACACCCATTTGCGACAGCGCATTCACGACACGCCCCACCTCACGTTCGTTTCCCGGAATCGTCATGGATGAAAACAGGAACGTGTCGCCTTCTTTCATGTTCAGGCCCATATAAGTCCCGCGCGCCAACTGCGCCGAGGCCGCGCGCCGTTCGCCCTGACTGCCTGTAACAATCAGCAACAGGTTTTCGCGCGGTACATCTTTGGCCGCTTCGGGGCTGATGGTCGGCGGAAAGTCCTTCAGGATGCCCGCTTCTGTCGCCACTTGTGTCATGCGCAGCATGGCCCGCCCCATCAGGCAGACAGACCGTCCTGCCTCATGGGCGGCCACTGCCAGCGTTTTCAGTCGCGCGACATTCGATGCAAATGTCGTGGCCACGACCATGCCGCGCGCATCGCGCATCAACTGCGCAATGGGGTCGGTCAAGGTGGCCTCGGACCGGCCGGCATGTTTGTTCATGACATTGGTGCTGTCACACAGCAGTGCCTTGACACCACTACGGCCGATTTCTGCCAGCAATTCAGGGTCATGGGGTTCGCCCACGCCGGGGGTGCGGTCGGCCTTGAAATCCCCGGAATGCACAACGCGACCTGCGGGCGTATCAATCACCACACCAGACGCCTCGGGCAGCGAATGGGCCACGGGGAAAAACTGGACCCGAAACGGGCCAAGCTCCAGCGCTTCGGGGGCCTTGCCCACGGTAATCACCTGTTCGGGGTCCTGACCGGCATCCTGCATCTTCAGCCGTGCAATGCGTGCGGTAAAATCGCGGGCATAGACCGGCACCTTCAGCTTGTGCCACAACTGCCCGACAGCGCCGACATGATCTTCATGCGCGTGGGTGATGATAATCCCTTCCAGACGGTCGCGCCGCTCTTCCAGCCAGCGCAGGTCCGGCATGATCAGGTCCACGCCCGGGCTGGATGCCATATCGGCAAAGGTCACACCCAGATCAACAAGGATCAGGCGTTCACGCCCTTTTGGCCCATAGCCGAAGACATAGGCATTCATGCCCACCTCGCCCGCGCCACCAAGGGGTAGATAGATCAGCCTGTCTTTGCTCATGCCTGCTCCTGTAAACTGCTATTGGTCATGTTATAGTCGTAAATGACGCAAAGACCATGTAATGTCAGATCATCCTCGACCGTGTCAAACAGCGTTTGCGCCTGTGCGAACAGGGGCGCAAGCCCGCCGGTGCCGATTACTTTCATCGGGCGGCCGTATTCAGCGCGTATACGCGCGGTTATGCCTTCGATCAGGCCGATATAGCCCCAGAACACACCAGACTGGATACAGGCAACCGTGTCGGTGCCAATAACCTTGTCCGGGCGCGAAATATCGACATGTGGCAGCGCCGCCGCCCCCTGATGCAACGCTTCCAGCGACAGGTTCACCCCCGGAGAGATGACGCCCCCCACATAGGCCCCGTCATGGGCGACCACATCAAAATTTGTGGCGGTGCCGAAATCAACCACAACAACATCGCCGCCATGCCGGTCAAAAGCGCCAGCGGCATTGGCCAGCCGGTCGGGGCCGGGGCGCACCCCTTCGTCCACGCGCGGCGGAACGGGCAACAGACAATCGGGTTTGCCGACAACCAACGGGCGACACCCGAAATAACGGTCGCACAGAACCCGCAGGTTGAACACGACGCGCGGAACAGTCGATGAAATAATCACGCCCTTGATGTCCAGCTTCACGCCCTTGATATTCATCAGGGTCGACAGCCACACATAATACTGATCAGCGGTGCGCGTGGCTTCGGTCGAGGTGCGCCATGTCGCCAGAAACTGCGTGCCATCCCAAACAGCGAAGACGGTATTCGTGTTTCCACAATCAATGGTCAAAAGCATGGCACGGCCCTTTCGCGTTCAAAAAAACACATCTGCAGCAGGAATGGTGCGCCGCCCTTGCGCTGTGCGCAGCATCAGCGCCCCTGTTGCATCAATCCCTTCAAAGGTGCCTTCGTGACTGTCTGTAACTGTCCGCGCGACAATGCACTCCCCAAGCCGCGCGGCGCTGTTCATCCACGCCTGCCGGATCGATGCGAACCCGTAGGTCACCAGCTGGTGTTCCCATTTTGCATAGGCTGGCGCCAGAACATCAAGGAATTCTTCGGGGGACATGGCAATACCGGTTTCCGACATCAGGCTGACGGGCCGCAATGCGCCCTGTTCGGGATCAGGCGCATGCAGCAGGTTCACCCCGATCCCGATTGCAAGATGGCCGACCTGCGCACCCTGTCCGACACTTTCCAACAAGATACCCGCCAGTTTTCCGCCATTTAGCAGCACATCATTCGGCCATTTCAAGGCAAAACTCTCGGGTCGCGCGGTGACGGTGACCAAGGCTTCATGTAGCGCCAGCGCCGCCACAAAGGACCGCAGCGCCACTTGATCCGGCGGACCGCCCGGCCGTGTCACATAGGTGGCGGCGAAATTTCCCACAGGGTCACGCCAATCGCGCCCGCGCCGTCCGCGCCCCTGAGTCTGGCGCAAGGCCAATATCCAGCATGGGCCACCAAGGCCGGACGCCATGCGCGCGGCCTCGGCATTGGTGCTGTCGGTTTCTGGCAGGACGCGACGCCCGACCCCCTCAGGCCAGCTATTTGACAAGGGCTTCTGCCGCCAGCGCCGCCATCCCCTCAATGCCGAACAGGTTGATAACGCCCAACACCATCAATGCGGCCGATGCAACCAGTAGCGTCGCCTGAACCGGCGCACGCACGCTGTCCAGCGGTTCGGTGGTTTCACCGAAATACATGTAATAGACGATGCGCAAATAGTAGAACGCCCCGATCACGGACGCGACAACGCCTGCCACCGCCAGCCATGTCAGGCCAGCCTGCACGGCAGCCCACAAAACATAGAATTTGCCAAAGAAGCCCACCAGCGGCGGAACACCTGCAAGGCTGAACAACAGCACCAGCAACGCCAGTGCGCGCAACGGCTCGGCCTTGGAATACTGGCGCAGGCTGTCGATATCCGTAACGGGTTTCCCATCGCGCGACATGGTCAGAATGAAGGCGAAAACACCGATATTCATGGTGACATAAATCGCCATGTAAACCAGCATCCCCTGCACGCCCTGCGCCGTACCCGCCGCAAGGCCGACCAGCGCGAACCCCATATGCGTGATAGAGGAATAGGCCATAAGGCGCTTGATATCGCGCTGCCCGATCGCCGCAATCGACCCCACGAACATGGACGCAAGTGCCAGAAACGCGATAATCTGCGACCAGTCGCCGGGCACCACCCCGAAGGCTTCGTGCACGACACGCGCAACCAGTGCCATGGCCGCCACTTTCGGGGCCGTGGCAAAGAACGCGGTCACGGGTGTTGGCGCCCCCTCATAGACGTCAGGCGTCCACATATGGAAGGGAACCGCCGAGACCTTGAAGGCCAGACCGGCCAGCATGAACGCCATGCCCATCAACAGACCGACCGACATGCCGTCTTCCGAAATGGTGCTGATGATGCCCGCAAACAGCGTGGTCCCCGCATAGCCATAGGTCAGCGACGCGCCATACAGCAAAAGCCCGGACGCCAGCGACCCAAGGATAAAATACTTCAGGCCCGCCTCGGTCGAGCGCGCGGAATCGCGGTTCATGGTGGCCACGACATACAGTGCCAGCGATTGCAACTCCAGGCCCATATACAGCGCGATCAGATCGCCCGCGGACACCATCAGCATCATGCCGACAACCGACAGCGCAATCAGGATGGGGTATTCGAAACGCAGCAAACCGCGCGCCAGCATGTAGGATTGGCCCATCACCATGACGATAGCTGCCGACAGCAACACGATCATCTTGGAGAATTGCGCGAACGGGTCGGAAATATACATTCCGTTAAAGGCCGTCTGAACCTCCAGCCCCTGCGCGCCGGAATACAGTGCCAGCAGAACCATCAGCGCTGCCGTTGCCCACAAAATGGGTTCGGCCAGCTTGTCCTTGCCGCCATAGACACCCACCATCAGTGCGGCCATTGCATAAAGCGCAAGGACGATCTCTGGCAGGGCTGTGTAAAGATCAGCTCCGATCATTGCGGGACCTTTCAGTTCTGTGCCAACTGGGATGCAGACTCATATGCCTGCAACGCCAGCGAATGCCCTTCGACCAATGCCGAAACCGAAGGGCCAATAATATCGGTGATAAGCGCGGGATAGATGCCAAGGAGCAGTGTCATCGCGATAAGCGGCGCGATAAGCGCCTTCTCGCGGCGGTCCATGTCCTTGATGCCTTTAAGCGATTCCTTGATCAACTCGCCCATGACAACGCGGCGGAACAACCACAGTGCATAGCCCGCAGACAGGATAACGCCCGTGGCCGCGAACAGCGCCACCCAGGTATTGACCTGAAACACCGCCATGAAGGTCAGGAATTCGCCGACAAACCCGGATGTGCCCGGCAGACCGACATTCGCCATGGTGAACAGCAGGAACACTGCCGCATAAACCGGCATGCGGTTGATAAGCCCGCCATAGGCCGAAATCTCGCGGGTGTGCATCCGGTCGTAAATGACCCCCACCGCAAGGAACAAGGCACCAGAGATAAACCCGTGGCTGATCATCTGGAAGATCGCACCATCAACGCCCTGTTGATTGGCCGCAAAAATGCCCATCGTCACAAAGCCCATATGCGCGACCGACGAATAGGCGATCAGCTTCTTCATATCGGTCTGCATCAGCGCCACAAGGCTGGTATACACAATCGCAATCGCGGACAGCCACAGCACCAGCGGCGCGAAAATGTCGCTGGCAACAGGGAACATGGGCAGCGAGAAACGCAAGAACCCGTAGCCGCCCATTTTCAGCAACACGGCCGCCAGCACAACCGACCCCGCCGTGGGGGCCTGCACATGGGCGTCCGGCAGCCATGTATGCACAGGCCACATCGGCATTTTCACGGCAAAGGACGCGAAAAACGCCAGCCACAGCAGCGTTTGCATGCCACCGATCACCTGCCAGCCCATCAGGCTGAAGGTTTCTGTGCTGAACTGGTGGCCCAGCAGGGTGGGAATATCCGTGGTGCCTGCATCGACATACATCGCGATCATGGCAACCAGCATCAACACCGACCCAAGGAACGTATACAGGAAGAACTTGAACGCTGCATAAATGCGTTCCTTGCCGCCCCAAATGCCGATGATCAGGAACATCGGGATCAGGCCCGCCTCGAAGAACAGATAGAACAGCACCAGATCCAGCGCCGTGAACACGCCGATCATCAGCGTTTCCAGCAGAAGGAACGCGATCATGTATTCCTTGACGCGGTGTGACACGTTCCAGCATGCGCCAATGGTGATGGGCATCAGGAAAGTCGTCAGCATCACGAACAGGATCGAAATGCCGTCAACCCCCATCTTGTAAGTGAAGCCCATGATCCAGTCATGTTCTTCCACAAACTGGAAGCCGGTATCTTGCGGGTCAAAGCCCACCAGCAGGATAAGCGATGCGGCGAACGTGGCCAAGGTCGCAATCAGCGCCACCCATTTGGCGTTATTCTGTGCGGCCTCATCCTCGCCACGCAGGAAAATCGCCAGAATGACCGCTGCAATGGCAGGGGTGAATGTAATAATCGACAGCAGGTTCAGCATTACTGCGCCCCCCCTGCAAGGGTGACATAGGTGACGATCACGACAATCCCCAGAACCATTGCGAATGCATAATGATAGACATATCCGGACTGCGCACGTCCGGCGATGCGTGTGATGAACGGAATGATGCCCATGGCCAGACCGTTGATGCCGCCGTCAATGACCTTGCCATCGCCTTTTTTCCAAAGGAACGTCCCCACAGCCTTGGCCGGACGCACGAACAGGAAGTCATAGATCTCATCGAAATACCATTTGTTCAGCAGGAACTGATACGCCCCCGGGAACGTCTCGGCCAGGCGTTTGGGCAGCGACGTGTCGCGGATATAGAACATCCATGCCAAACCCAGCCCCAGCAACATCGCGATGAAGGGCGATACCTTGACCCAGGCGGGCACATAATGGGCCTGCGTGACCAGATCGTTCCCTTCAGCCAGGAAGATCGCTGCACCGAAATAATCGCGCACCTGCCCTGTTGACCCGAAGAACGGACCATAGAACACCATACCCGCCAGCACCGACCCGACGGCCAGAACCGCAAGCGGCACCAGCATGACCATCGGGCTTTCATGCGCGTGTTCATGCGTGTGCTTGTCGCCGCGGGGGCTGCCCCAGAAGGTCAGGAACATAAGCCGCCAGCTGTAGAAACTGGTCATGAAGGCCGCGAATACCAGTATCCAGAAGGCATAGGTGGTACCCGACGCGAATACGGATTCAATAATCGCGTCCTTGGACACAAAGCCCGCAAAGCCGATGGTTGTCAGCGGAATGCCCACACCGGTAATCGCCAAGGTCCCGATCAGCATGGCCCAGAAGGTCATCGGCAGTTTGTCTTTCAGCCCGCCATAATTGCGCATGTCCTGTTCGTGGTGCATGCCGTGAATGACCGACCCCGCGCCCAGAAACAGCATGGCCTTGAAAAACGCATGCGTCAGCAGGTGGAACATGGCCACCGAATAGACGCCCACACCCGCCGCAACAAACATGAACCCCAGCTGCGAACAGGTCGAATAGGCGATGACGCGCTTGATGTCATTTTGCACAAGCCCGACAGTTGCTGCAAACAGCGCCGTCATGGCCCCGATCAGCACAACAAACGCCATGACCTGCGGGGTGTATTCCATCAGGGGCGACATGCGCGCGACAAGGAACACACCGGCGGTAACCATGGTCGCCGCGTGGATCAGCGCCGATACAGGCGTCGGCCCTTCCATCGCGTCAGGCAACCAAGTGTGCAGGAACAACTGCGCCGATTTGCCCATCGCGCCCACAAACAGCAGGAACGCAATCAGATTGGCCGCGTTCCAGTCCGTCCACAAGAAACTGACAGTGGTTTCCGCCAGCATGGGGGCGGCGGCGAACAAATCGTCATACTGAATGGAATCGACCAGCAGATAGATCGTCATCAACGCAAGGATCAGCCCCATATCGCCCACACGGTTGACGATAAACGCCTTCATCGCGGCGGCGCCCGCGCTTTGCTTGCGGAAATAGAACCCGATCAGCAGATAAGACGCGAGGCCCACCCCCTCCCAGCCGAAGAACAGCTGCACAAGGTTGTCTGCGGTCACCAGCATCAGCATGGCAAAGGTAAACAGCGACAGATACGCGAAAAAGCGCGGGCGGTAACTTTCGTTATCCTTGAAATTGTCGTCATGCGCCATGTAGCCGAAACTATACAGATGCACGAGCGCGGATACCGTGGTGATGACAATCAGCATCACAGCGGTCAGCCGGTCCAGCCGGATCGCCCAGTCGCCCACCAGTGACCCGCTGTCGATCCAGCGCATCAGTGTGATTTGCTGAACACCGCCATCATGGGTCAGAAAGATAACCCATGACAAAAACGCCGACAGGAACAATAGCGCCGTCGAAATGACCTGCGCAGGGCGTTCCCCGATCACACGCCAGAACAGACCCGCGATAATGGCCCCCAGAAGTGGCGCAAAAAGAACCGTTACTGCCATGGGATCAGCCTTTCATCACATTGACGTCTTCGACGTCGATCGTGCCACGGGTGCGGAAGAAGCACACCAGAATGGCAAGCCCGATCGCGGCCTCGGCGGCAGCGACAGTCAGCACGAACAGCGTGAACACCTGACCAACCAGATCATTGAGGAAGCTGGAAAACGCGACCAGATTGATATTCACCGACAACAGCATCAATTCTATCGACATCAGAATGATGATGATATTCTTGCGGTTCAGAAATATCCCGAAAATACCGATGACGAACAGCGCCGCCGCCACGGTCAGGTAATGTTCAAGTCCAACCATTCGGTTCCCTCGTTCCGTATGTGTCGGGGCCGCTTTCTGGCCCTCGTTATCGGTTGTCCCTTGCGGGCCTTATCCCAGCCCCTGGCCGGATTTGACGTCTTTCAATTCCAGCGCCTTGGCCGGATCGCGGTGCATCTGGGCAACGACATTCTGACGCTTCACATCCTTGCGGTGGCGCAATGTCAGAACAATCGCCCCGATCATGGCCACCAGCAAAATCAGCGCGGCTGTCTGGAACAACAGGAAATACTGGTCATAAATGATCATACCCAGCGCCTTGGTGTTGTGCATTTCCGCCATGTCGGGCGTGGGTGCCTGCCGCAATTCGCGCGCGGTTTCCGCTTCTTGCCATGACCCGAACAGCAGCGCCATTTGCATCAGCAGGACGATGCCCACAATACTGGCAATCGGGAAGTAGCGCGCCATTTCCCCTTTTAGCGCGGCGAAATCGATATCCAGCATCATCACGACGAACAAAAACAGCACCGCGACCGCGCCGACATAGACAATGATCAGCAGCATGGCCAGAAACTCTGCGCCCAGCAGCACGAACATGCCCGCCGCCGACAGGAATGTCAGAATAAGCCACAGAACCGAATGCACCGGATTGCGCGCAATGGTGACCAGAAACCCGGCCCCCAGCAGGGTGACCGCGAATGCATAGAATGTGATATCGGCAATACCCATGTCCCTCGGGTTCCCTTTTTTCCTGTCGCGGGCGGTGTTTTGCGCCCGTCGTCCTTTGCTCTGCGCAGCGCCGGAAACTGTCCGGCACCGCCCCTTTAACGGTAGGGCGCGTCGATTTCCAGATTGCGGGCAATCTGGGCTTCCCAGCGTTCGCCGTTTTCCAGCAGTTTATCCTTGTCGTAAAACAACTCTTCCCGTGTCTCGGTCGCGAACTCGAAATTCGGTCCTTCGACAATGGCATCCACGGGACACGCTTCCTGACAGAAACCGCAATAGATGCATTTTGTCATGTCGATATCATAGCGCGTTGTGCGCCGTGACCCGTCATCGCGCGGTTCCGCGTCAATGGTGATCGCCTGCGCGGGGCAAATCGCCTCGCACAGTTTGCACGCAATGCAGCGTTCCTCGCCATTGGGGTAACGACGCAGGGCGTGTTCACCACGAAACCGCGGGCTAAGCGGCCCTTTTTCATGCGGATAGTTGATCGTGGGCTTGGGCGCCACGAAATAGCGCATGCCCAAGGCGAAGCCTTTGATGAAATCGGTCATCAGCGTGTATTTTATCGCACGCGCCCAATCCATACCCATGATCAGCCTCCAATCGTCCAGCGGGCCCAGAACGCACCCATGACTTCAAATTTCGCAAGGAACGACACGATGACGACCCATGCCAGCGACAGCGGCAGAAACACCTTCCAGCCAATACGCATCAACTGGTCATAGCGGTAGCGCGGCACAATGGCCTTCACCATGGCGAACAGGAAGAAGAAGAACGCCATCTTCAGGAACATCCAGTGGAACCCGTCCGGCAGGCCAGGAATGGGCGACAGCCAGCCGCCAAAGAACAGCAGCGACAGCAAGGCGCACATCAGGAAGATGGCAATATATTCGCCAGCCATGAACAGCAGATAGGGGGTCGACCCGTATTCCACCATGAACCCCGCCACCAGTTCGGATTCCGCTTCCGGCAGGTCAAAGGGCGGGCGGTTGGTTTCGGCCAGCGCCGAGATGAAGAACAGCACGACCATTGGCAGATGCGGCAACCAATACCAGCCCAACGCACCCCAGCCGGTATCTTGTGCGGCGACAATATTGCCGAAATTCATGCTGCCGGTCGAAATGATGATCCCGATGATGATCAGGCCCAGCGACACTTCGTAGGAAATCATCTGCGCGGCAGACCGCAGCGACCCAAGGAACGCATATTTGGAGTTGGACGCCCAGCCCCCCATGATCACGCCGTAAACTTCCAGACTGGCAATCGCGAACACAAACAGGATGGCCACGTTGATATCGGCCAGAACCCAGCCGTCATTGAACGGGATCACCGCCCATGCCAGAACCGCCAGCACGAAGCTAAGCAGCGGCGCCAGAAAATAGACCGGCCGGTCAACGCCTGCCGGAATAACCACTTCCTTGACCACGAATTTCAGCGCATCCGCGAAGGTTTGCATCAGCCCCCAAGGGCCGACGACATTGGGACCGCGCCGCAACTGTACAGCCGCCCAGATCTTGCGGTCTGCATAGACCAGAAAGATAAGGCTAATCATCACGAAGCCAATCACCAACAGTGATTGTGCCATGATCAGCACGGTGATCCCTAGTCCGGTTTCCAGAAATTCAGCCATTCGTCCCTCTATTCCTCAGACTGTGGGAATGCCCTGCTCGTGGCAATCCGCGACGATCACCTCGGCGTCCATGTTGCGCAGACCGGGCGGCAGGTCCGGCGAGATGGTGTAAACCCCATCCGCCTGCCAGATGCCAGCGGTTTGCGTTGCATTTGTCCTGACGTGGCGTGCAAAACTGTAGCCGCGGATCAGGGTGTATTGTGCAGCCGCGCAGCGGGAATAGGCGATCACATCCTCGCGCCCCCGCGCGCCGTCCATGCGCACGACAAAACTGACCAGATCGCCTTCCAGCAGACGGGTTTGCACCCCCAGATATTGCGCATCCGACGGCGGCGACATTGGCACGCGCACCCGATCCCCGTTTCCACATGCCATCAACCCGCCCGACAGGGCGAGGGTGACAAGCGGCATATGAAGGGTGCGCCACACTCATGTCACTCCGCAGCGATCTTGGACTGGCCGCGCGCCTTGGCCATGGCAGACAATTCGGCCATAAGGCTGGATGCACGGGCAATCGGGTTGGTCAGGTAGAAATCATCAACAGCATAGCGGAAATCGGCCTTGCCCAATGGTTTGGCGGCAAGGGCCTGCCACGCGTTTTCCGGTATAACGTCAATATCACCAAGATGCGGCACCGCATCTGTCAATTGTTGGCGCAGGGCGCTGATGGTGTCAAACGGCAGGGTTGCGCCCAGTTCCGCCGATAGCGCACGCAGGATCGCCCAGTTTTCCTTGGCATCACCGGGTGCAAAGCCTGCGCGCAGGGCCAGTTGCGGGCGCCCTTCGGTATTGACGAAGATCCCCGGTTCTTCGGTATAGGCGGCGGCAGGCAGAATAAGGTCGGCACGGTGCGCGCCGCGGTCCCCATGGCTGCCCTGATAGATGACAAACGCGCCCGGTGCGATGTCAATCTCATCTGCGCCAAGGTTATAGATCACTTCGGCGTCCTTGGTGGCGGCATCAAGCCCGCCATCCGTCACGCAGCCCAGATCCAGCGCGCCAACGCGGCTTGCTGCCGTGTGCAGAACCAGCAAACGCCCGCCGATCTTGTCAGCCAGCGCCATGGCTTGCGCCAGCACCGCTTCGCCATCAGCTTCGCGCAGGGCACCCTGGCCCACGATAACCAGTGCCTCGGCCTCATCGGATTTCGCGGCTTTGACCAGTTTTTCCAGCGCAGCGCGGTCTGTGCCGCCTTCGATCACGTCATAGGTCAGATCGACTGCCGTGCCTATGCGCGTCACATCCGCGCCCGCCAGCCATGCCTTGCGAATGCGCGCATTCAGAACCGGCGCTTCGGCGCGCGGGTTCGTGCCAATCAGGTAGATACGCTTTGCGTGGTCAATATCTTCGATTGTCGCGGTGCCCACATAGGCCGACCGGTTGCCCGCAGGCAGTTTGGCACCATCCACACGGCATTCCAGCGTGCCGCCCTGCCCTTCGACCAGCAGTTTCAGTGCATAGGCCGCTTCCACTGACGACAAATCGCCGATCAGGCCCGCAACCTTCTTGCCCTTGATAGCATTTGCAGCCGTTTCCAGCGCTTCGGGCCATGTGGCAACCCGCAGCTTGCCATTCTCGCGGATATAGGGGCGGTCAAGGCGCTGGCGCTTCAACCCGTCCCAGACATAACGCGATTTGTCCGACAGCCATTCTTCGTTCACGCCATCATGGTTGCGTGGCAGAATACGCATGACTTCGCGACCCTTGGTATCCACACGAATATTGGACCCCAGCGCGTCCATCACGTCGATGGTTTCGGTCTTGGTCAATTCCCACGGCCGCGCAGTAAAGCTGTAGGGTTTGGACACCAGCGCGCCCACGGGGCACAGGTCGACAATATTGCCCACCAGTTCCGAGTCCACCAATGCGCCCAGATAGGTGGTGATTTCAGCATCCTCGCCGCGTCCGGTCTGGCCCATGACGGTCTGGCCCGCCACCTCGGTGGTAAAACGCACGCAACGCGTGCAGGAAATACACCGCGTCATATGGGTTTCTACCAATGGCCCCAGCTGCATATCCTCGCTGGCGCGTTTGGGTTCACGGTAGCGCGAAAAATCCACGCCATAGGCCATGGCCTGATCCTGCAAATCGCATTCGCCGCCCTGATCGCAAATCGGACAATCCAGCGGATGGTTGATCAGCAGAAACTCCATGACCCCTTCACGGGCCTTCTTGACCATGGGGCTGTTGGTCTTGATCACCGGCGGCTGTCCTTCGGGGCCGGGGCGCAGGTCGCGCACCTGCATGGCACAGCTTGCCGCAGGTTTGGGCGGGCCGCCCACAACCTCGACCAGACACATGCGGCAGTTGCCGGCAATCGACAGACGTTCATGATAGCAAAAGCGCGGCACTTCCACGCCAGCCTGTTCACAGGCCTGAATCAGCGTCATCGAAATGGGAACTTCGACTTCTTTCCCGTCAATGATGATCTTGCGAAGGTCTGACATGTGTTATCTCTCCCGCAATCTGCGGCCAAGTGCCGAACGGTCGGCCATTTCGGCCCGCGCATAGGTGCAGACCGCCTGCGTGTTGGACGGGTCAACGCCCGCCTGCGTAAGGTAGCCATCAACCACGCCTTGCAGGCGTTGCTGTTCGGTTTCGTCGTCAACAAATGCTTCGATCTGGGCGCGGCTGAAACCCATGCCGCGCGCCTGATTGTACAGCCCCATAAAGAATGTGACCCGTTGCAGGCGGTTCGGTCCCTGCAAATCCGGACAGGCATCAACGATATGTTTTATCAATGCAGCCGTGAACAACCCGTTATAGACGTCAGCATTGCCGCGCAGGGCCGCATTCACATCGGATTGCGGCATGGCATCAGCGCGGATCGGGCTTGCCAGCACCAGGGCAACCCCCAGACCGGCCAATGCTGATTTCACATCAAATCTTGTGAAAGCAAGGTGTTTCATTCGATCACTCCGCCGCCACTTGAACAGATGCACCACGTTTCTGTGCCTTGATCCTGTCTACGATTTCATCGCGGAAATTCCGGATCAGGCCCTGAATGGGCCATGCCGCCGCATCGCCAAGTGCACAGATGGTGTGGCCTTCGACCTGCTTGGTCACATCCCACAACATCTCGATTTCCTCGACCTCGGCCTCGCCGCGCACAAGGCGGTCCATGACGCGCATCATCCAGCCGGTGCCTTCGCGGCACGGCGTGCACTGGCCGCAGCTTTCGTGCTTGTAGAATTTCGACAATCGCCAGATGGCCTTGATGATGTCGGTCTGCTTGTCCATGACAATCACCGCCGCCGTGCCAAGGCCCGATCCCAGATCGCTGCGCAGATAATCGAAATCCATGATCGCATCGCGCATCTTCTCGCCTCGGACACAGGGCACGGATGACCCGCCGGGAATGACCGCCTGCAAATTGTCCCAACCGCCGCGAATGCCGCCGCAATGCTTCTCGATCAATTCCTCGAACGTGATCGACATCGCTTCTTCGACGACGCAGGGGCGGTTCACATGGCCGGAAATGGCAAACAACTTCGTGCCCGCATTATTCGGACGGCCAAACCCCGCGAACCATGCGCCGCCACGGCGCAGGATCGTGGGCACAACAGCAATCGATTCCACATTATTTACCGTGGTCGGGCAGCCATACAGGCCCGCGCCTGCTGGAAATGGCGGTTTCATGCGCGGCATGCCCTTCTTGCCTTCAAGGCTTTCCAGAAGGGCCGTTTCCTCGCCACAAATATAGGCGCCTGCGCCGTGATGCAGGAACAGGTCGAAATCCCAGCCCGACCCGCTGGCATTCTTGCCGATCAATCCAGCCTCATAGGCTTCATCAATGGCGTTCTGCAACGCTTCGCGTTCCCGAATATATTCGCCGCGGATATAGATGTAGCAGGTATGCGCATTCATTGCGAAACTGGCAATCAGACACCCTTCGATCAGGGTATGCGGATCATGGCGCATAATCTCGCGGTCTTTGCAGGTGCCGGGTTCGGATTCGTCGGCATTCACGACCAGATATGCAGGCCGCCCGTCGCTTTCCTTGGGCATGAAGGACCATTTCAGGCCGGTCGGAAAGCCCGCACCACCCCGCCCGCGCAGGCCCGACTGCTTCATTTCGTCAATGATCCAGTCGCGCCCCTTTTGCAGGATGTTCTTCGTGCCATCCCAATGGCCGCGCGCAATCGCCCCCTTCAGGGACCGGTCATGCATGCCGTAAATATTGGTGAAGATGCGATCCTGATCGTCAAGCATGATCTTTACCCTTGTCTGCGCGTCATTTGTCGCGCTTGCCTTGCCGCCAGATGCGGAATGTTACGATCAACGCCCAGGCAAACCCTGCCAGCGCTGCGAAATCTATCAAGAATGCGTAGCGTGGATCCCAGCCGAATTCGCGACCCATCCATCCCAAAACGACCCAAGCCACGATCGCCGCAGCCATGACCACGCCCGCAAGCCGTGCTTGCCGGGCCAAGGCCATGTCGCGAGGGGAAGGTTTTGCCATACGCTTTCATCCTGTTGCACTACTTGGCGCGTTTGGAAAATTCAGTCTCGCCGCCTTCGGCAAGAATTTTGGCCTGATCAATCCAGCCATCCCGTTCGATCCGGCCCTTGAATTTCAGCCGCTCATCCACCCAAGCCACATCATCATCAGTCCATGCCGCGACTTGCCAGAAATGGAACACGCCCAGTTCGTTCAGGGTGCCTTCCAGCTTCGGGCCAACGCCTTTCAGCTTCTTCAGATCGTCTGCCTTGCCCTTGGGCGCTTTCAGCATCTCGGGCTGCGCAGATGCGGCTTTGGCCCGTTTTGCTGATGTCTTCGGGTTGCCCTTCTTGACGGCCTGCGCTTCTTGTTTGGAAACGCCAGTGTCATCCACGGGGGTGGACAGCGCCGGTTTCGGCTCATGATCCTTGATGGTCTTGGCGGTGACCTTGCGCTTGCTTGCCTTGGCGGGTTTGTCCTGCCACGGCGTCAGCAGCGGCACTTCGCTGCCGTCAATGCGCTTGATCGTGTCACCAATGCTTGTGGCCAACGCCACAGACCCGTTCTGCGCTTCGCCTGTGTAATCCTTCAGCGTGGTTGCCCCGCCCAAGGGTTCCGATGCAAAGCGCCCGTTTTGCGGCCCTGCTGTGGGCACCTTGCCGGCAGCCAGATCGTCGATCAGTTGCGCGAAGCCTTCGGCTGTCAGGTCTTCGTAATAGTCCTTGCCGATCTGAACCATGGGCGCGTTCGAACATGCCCCAAGGCATTCCACTTCTTCCCAACTGAATTTGCCATCTGCCGACAACATGTGCGCGCGCGGCGCAATCTTCTGTTTGCACACTTCAATCAGCTTTTCCGCCCCGCAAATCATGCAAGACAGCGTGCCGCAGACCTGAAAATGCGCAACGGACCCGACGGGCTGCAACTGGAACATAAAATAGAATGTCGCCACTTCCAGCGCGCGGATATAGGCCATGCCCAGCATGTCGGCGATATGTTCAATCGCGGGGCGCGTCAGCCAGCCTTCCTGTTCCTGCGCGCGCCACAAAAGCGGTATGATCGCCGAGGCCTGACGGCCTTCGGGGTATTTGGTGATCTGCGCTTCCGCCCATGCCTGATTGGCGGGCGTAAACGCGAAAGAAGCGGGTTGGTCTGGGTGCAGGCGGCGCAGCATTAGCGGTCAATCTCTCCGAACACCACATCCATGGTGGCGATGATGGCGGCCACATCGGCCAGTTGGTGCCCTTTGGCGACATGGTCCATGGCTTGCAGATGCAGATAGCCCGGCGCACGCAGTTTCGCACGATACGGTTTATTGGTGCCATCCGCGACCAGATAGACCCCGAATTCGCCTTTTGGCGCTTCGACCGCAGCGTAAACTTCGCCTGCGGGAACATGGAACCCTTCGGTATACAGCTTGAAATGGTGGATCAGGCTTTCCATGGAGGTTTTCATGTCCGCACGCTGTGGCGGGGTGATCTTGCCGCGTGCCAGAACGTCGCCCTGCCCTTCGGGGGCGCGCAATTTCTCAATCGCTTGCAGGATTATCTTGGTTGATTCCCGCATCTCGGCCATGCGCACAAGATAGCGGTCATAGCAGTCACCATTCTTGCCAACCGCCACATTGAAATCAAACTCGTCATAGCATTCATAGGGCTGAGCGCGCCGCAAGTCCCACGCCATACCGGACCCGCGCACCATGACCCCCGAGAAACCCCAATCGAGGGCTTCCTGTTCGGAAACGACGCCGATATCGCACAGACGCTGCTTGAAGATCCGGTTTTCTGTCAGCAGCCCGTCGATATCATCCAGCACCTTCGGGAAATTATGCGCCCACGCCTCGATATCATCCAGAAGCGCCGGCGGCAGATCCTGATGCACGCCGCCGGGACGGAAATAGGCCGCATGCAGCCGCGCCCCGCAGGCGCGTTCATAAAAGACCATCAGCTTCTCGCGTTCCTCGAACCCCCATAGCGGGGGTGTCAGCGCGCCGACATCCAGTGCGCCCGTTGTCACGTTCAGCAAATGGCTTAGGATACGCCCGATTTCGCTGTATAACACGCGGATCAGCGACGCGCGGCGCGGCACCTGCACGCCTGTCAGGCGTTCAATCGCCAGACACCATGCATGTTCCTGATTCATGGGCGCCACATAATCCAGCCGGTCGAAATACGGCAGGTTCTGCAAATATGTGCGGCTTTCCATCAGCTTTTCGGTGCCACGATGCAAAAGCCCGATATGCGGGTCGCAGCGTTCCACAATCTCGCCGTCCAGTTCCAGAACAAGGCGCAGCACACCATGTGCCGCAGGGTGCTGAGGGCCGAAGTTGATGTTGAAATTGCGGATTTTCTGTTCGCCCGTCTGGGCATCCTCAAATCCCTTGGAGCCGTCCATCATGTAGCAGCCTCCTTCTTCTCATCACCCGGAAGAATATAATCTGCGCCTTCCCAAGGGGACATGAAATCAAACTGGCGATATTCCTGCACAAGCTGGACCGGTTCATACACCACACGCTTAAGCGCCTCGTCATAACGTACTTCGGTGTAGCCGGTTGTCGGGAAATCCTTGCGCAGCGGATACCCGCGAAAGCCGTAATCCGTCAGAATGCGCCGCAAATCCGGATGGCCGGAAAACAGGATGCCGAACATGTCGAACACTTCACGCTCGAACCAGTTCGCGCTGGGGTGAATGTCGGTGATTGATGGCGCAATGTCCTGCTCGCCCAGTTCGACCTTCAGCCGGATGCGGTGGTTACGATACATCGACAGAAGATGATAGACCACGTCGAACCGTTTACGGCGGCCGGGCCAATCCACGGCCGTGATATCCACAAGCGTTGAAAACCGCATATTTTCATCGCTTTGCAAAAAGCGCACAAGTTTGGGCAACTGCGCAAGCGTGGTCACCACAGTCAATTCGCCAAACGCGGTTTCATGGCTGACAACCGCATCGGCCATGCGCAGCTCCAACTGACCGGCAAGTTCCTTCATTGCATCCGACATATGCCGACCCCTTACCTGACCAATGTGCCTGTGCGGCGTATCTTGCGTTGCAATTGCATGATGCCATACAACAGCGCCTCTGCCGTGGGTGGGCAGCCGGGCACATAAATATCAACCGGCACAATGCGGTCGCAGCCCCGCACGACAGAATAGCTGTAATGGTAGTAGCCCCCGCCATTGGCGCAAGACCCCATCGAGATGACATAACGCGGCTCCGGCATCTGGTCATAGACCTTGCGCAGCGCGGGGGCCATCTTGTTGGTCAGCGTTCCTGCAACGATCATAAGGTCGGACTGGCGCGGGGTTGCGCGCGGGGCCGTGCCGAAGCGTTCCACGTCGTAGCGCGGCATGGCGACGTGGATCATTTCGACCGCGCAACAGGCCAGACCAAATGTCATCCAGTGCAGCGACCCGTTGCGCGCCCAGTTTATGACATCCTCGGTCGAGGTCAGCAGAAACCCCTTGTCCTGCAATTCGCGGTTCAACGCCTGCGTGGCAACTTCGCGATCCCCGCCTGCGGTATTCGCCCCGGTCATCACTCCCATTCCAGCGCCCCTTTCTTCCATTCATATGCGAAGCCGACGGTCAGAACCCCAAGGAACACCATCATCGACCAGAACGCCGTCATCGACATTTCGGAAAAAGCCACGCCCCACGGGAACAGGAACGCGATTTCCAGATCGAAGATGATGAACAGAATTGCCACCAGATAGAATCGGACATCGAATTTCATGCGCGCATCATCGAATGCGTTGAACCCGCATTCATAGATGGACAGCTTCTCGGGATCGGGGTTGCGCACTGCGATGATGATTGCCGACAAAAGCAACACCAATCCAAGCACAACAGCGATTCCAAGGAAAATCAGAATGGGCAGGTAGGATGCAAGTAGGTCTTCCACCTTTGGCTCCTTTTTCGCGCGGGAACAGAGGCACCCTGAGGGCCGCAGACCTTCTGAACCGCAACTTGGCTGCCCTTCATCTACTCCTGTAAACCGGTGGGGTCAACCAAAGCCGCACGTCCATTTCACGAAAAAACCACGCATTGAATACAATTGCATACCGGCCATGTGGCGCGTTGCGATATTTCACAGGCCGCTATATCGACAGATACGCGCCCCTCGCCGACGGGTTCCACCCGCGCCCATCTTTCAGCCGTGCCAGGCCGGTTTGCGCCGCGCGAAGAAGGCGCTGATTCCTTCCTGCGCTTCCGGTGATTGCCATGCAGATACCAGTTCGCTGATGGAATGATCCACGGCCCCCTCTGGCGAAGTGCCCCCAAGACGCAGGGCAAGGGCCTTGGCACGCGCGACCGCGCCCGGCGCACAGGCCAGATAGGGCGCGATTTCCTCCTCAACCACCATATCCAGATCCTGCGGGGCAACAGCGCGGGCCAGCAGGCCAAGGGTCACGGCTTCCTCGGCCCCGAAAACCCGCGCGGACATGAACACGCGCCGCGCCATCGCCTGCCCCATCCGTGCCAGAACATAGGGGCCAATGGTCGCGGGTATCAGCCCCAGACGGGTTTCTGTCAGCCCGAATTTGGCACCCTGAACACCGATGGCCACATCGCATATGGCCATCAGGCCAACCCCGCCACCGAAGGCTTGTCCCTGCACCCGCCCGATCAAGGGTTTGGGCAGACTGTTCAGCGCACCTAGCATATCTGCCAGCTTTCGCGCCTCGGCCGCGCGGGTCGCGTCATCCGCGCGCATCTGGTCCTGCATCCACCCCAGATCACCGCCCGCACAGAAACTTTTCCCAGCGCCGGTCAAAACCACAACACGCACGGTATCATCCGCTGCAAGCTGCGCGGCTGCGGCGGTCAGTTCCGCAATCATCTGCGCAGACATGGCGTTGTGTTTTTCTGGCCGCGCAAGTTCCAGCGTTGCCACCCCGCGCGCGTCCGTATTGATCGCAATCGTTTCAAACATCAGGTGTTCCCTTGCACAAGCCTTGCGCCATACGCGCGGCGCGTTCCAGAACATCGCGGTCCAGCGCGGTGTTCCAGCCCCGCGCCACCAGCCAGTCATGAACAGATTCGGTTGCGACATTTCCTGACGCCCCCGGCGCATAAGGACAGCCACCAAGCCCGCCCACCGCCGCGTCAAAAACCCGCAGCCCGTATTCTAGCGAGACTTCAATATTCGCCTGCGCGCGGCCGGCCGTATCATGGTAATGCCCCGCCAGCATGCTTGCCGGCATGTCCTGCAATACCGCGCGCAGCATATCTGCAATCCGCTCGGGTCGGGCTTGCCCCAGCGTATCACCCAGGCTGATTTCATAGCACCCCATATCGCGCAGTTGCGACACCACGCGCACCACGTCATCCGGCGCAACAGCCCCGTCAAAGGGGCAATCGGTCACGCAGGACACATACCCCCGAACGGGAATTCCTGCATCACGGGCGGCATCAGCCACAGGGGCAAGGCGTTCCAGACTTTCGGAAACCGAACAATTCAGGTTTGCCTTGCTGAACCCCTCCGATGCTGATGCGAAAATCGCAATCTCACTCGCGCGCGCAGCCAAAGCAGCCGTGAAACCCCGCATATTGGGCACCAGTGCTGCATAGCGCACATTGTCCATGCGGGTAATCAACGCCAGAACATCAGCGGAATCAGCCATTTGCGGCACCCATTTCGGGCTGACAAAACTCGCTACCTCGATGCGCCTGAACCCCGCGCCACTCAGGCAGTTTACCAGTGCGACCTTGTCAGATGTCGGGATCAGACGCTTCTCATTCTGTAGCCCGTCACGGGGGCCAACTTCGAATATTTCAACATATGCCATATCTCATCCCTCTGGCGGCGCATAGAAGTCACGCGTGTAAATCTGCGCCGGCCCGTCCTTTTGCATGGCGCGCTGGAAGGCTGGCCGTTCAAGGACCATATCTGCATAACGCGCGGTGGTCTGTGGCAAGGGCACGAAGCGTTGCGCCATGCACACTGCATACCCAATCGCAATGTCGGCCACGCTGAACTGCCCTGCCACCCAATCCGGCCCGATGGCGCGAAGCGCGTTTTCAAGGCGGCGCGCCTCCAGCCGCATGACAGTGGGCGAGCGCATCCAGTCGTCACGCAGGACGATGTGATGCTGCGTCAGGTTCGCCAGATGCGCACCAAGCGTTTCGGCATAATGCAGACCTTGCAGGAATGCGGCGCGCGCGGGCGCCCCTTCGGCGATGCGCAGTTGCGGGGCCAGCCTTTCGGCCAGATATAACAGAATTGCGCCGCTTTCATGCATGGGCAGGCCGTCAATCTCGATTGCAGGGACACGCCCGGCAGGCGAGCGCGCCAGATGCGCCGCATCGCGCAGCGACCGGTCGAAGAAACTGCACGCGACAAGGTCATACTCGGCGCTGATTTCTTCCAGAAACCATAGCACACGAAATGAACGCGATTGCGCAACATGCCATAGCCGGATCATACCTGCCCCCCTAATCCAAGCGCCCTGCCTGAAATCCGCGAGAAGGCCGGATAGCTGCCGGACCGGATTTCGGGCGTGTTCATTCCTCCCGCTCCTCCAGACGCACCAGTGCGGCCCCTGCCTCGACCTGCGCGCCTGCACTTGCCAGCACTTCTGCAACACGGCCCGCGCGACTTGCCGTCAGCGTGTGTTCCATCTTCATGGCCTCCAGTATCACCAGCCGCGCTCCTTCCGCCACATCGTCGCCAACAGCGACAAACACCGCCTTGACCTGTCCGGGCATGGGGGCGGTCACACTATCCGCCCCCATGCCCTGCGCGCCTTGCTGGTGCAACGGGTCCAGAAGCGTGAAAATGCGCGGCGTTGCAGCAAATATGTAGACGTGACCATTGATATTGCGGGCGCGATACCGCCCGCCCGCCATATGGTAACCTGCCTTATCAGCGGTCACTTCTAGCTGCGTATCGCCAATTGCGACCAACGCTTGCGCCGGTCCCGTCACGGCAATCCGCAGGTCATGCCGGTCATCGCCAAGCATCAAGCAGACATCGCGCCAGACAGGTCCGGTCGGGCTGAACCCCGCAAGCGGATGGGTCAACCCGTCCAGTTCAATCGCGCAGGCCGCCGCCACTGCCAGCTCATCAGAACCTGGCGCCGCCGTTCGGGTCAGACCGTCAATATCGCGGGCAATCAGGCCGGTATCCACATCGCCCGCACGAAATCCTGCATGCCGCGTCAATGCCCCAAGAAACGCCAGATTTGTGACCGAGCCTGCGACTTCGGTTGCCGCCAGCGCGGCCTGCATCCGAGAAAGGGCGATGGCGCGGCTTTGTCCATGCGTTATGACTTTGGCAATCATCGGGTCATACCACGGACTGATCTCATCGCCCGCGCGCACGCCGGTATCAAACCGCGCATTCGGACAGAACTGCAAATGCGCCAGCCTGCCGGTTGCAGGCAGGAAACCCGCCGCGACATCCTCTGCATATAGCCGCGCCTCGAACGCGTGTCCGTTAATCGACAGCTGGTCCTGCGCACAAGGCAACCCCTCGCCCGAGGCCACGCGCAACTGCCACTCCACCAGATCCACACCTGTGATGGCTTCGGTTACGGGGTGTTCTACCTGCAAACGGGTGTTCATTTCCATGAACCAGAACCTGTCCGGACGCAGCCCGTCACTGCCGTCAACGATAAATTCCACAGTGCCGGCACCAGCATACCCGATCGCGCGGGCGGCGCGCACTGCGGCCTGCCCCATGGCAGCGCGCATCTGCGCGGTCATGCCGGGTGCGGGGGCTTCCTCTATAACTTTCTGATGGCGCCGCTGAAGCGAGCAGTCGCGCTCGAACAGATGCAGCGCGTCCACGCCATCACCAAACACCTGCACCTCGATATGGCGGGGCTTGGTGACATATTTTTCAATAAGAACCGCCTCATTTCCGAAAGCGGTCGCCGCCTCGCCCCGGGCACTTTCAAGCGCGTCCATGAAATCCGATGGGGTATCCACCAGTCGCATGCCCTTGCCCCCACCGCCCGCCACGGCCTTGATCAGCACGGGGTAACCTATTGCATCAGCGGCGCCTGCCAGATGCTCTGGGTCCTGATTGGTGCCATGATAGCCGGGAACAACCGGCACGCCGGCATCATGCATCAACGCCTTGGCCGCGTCCTTCAGCCCCATTGCGCGGATCGCACTGGCCGAGGGGCCGATAAACACCAGACCCGCCACCGTCACCGCATCCACAAAGTCCGGATTTTCCGACAGAAACCCGTATCCAGGATGGATGGCCTGCGCACCAGTGTCCAGCGCTGCGCGAATGATGACATCCCCGCGCAAGTAGCTGTCGCGCGGTGCGGCCCCGCCGATATGGACGGCCTGATCCGCCAGTTCGACATGCATCGCCTGCATATCTGCATCTGAATAGACAGCGACGGTGCGCACCCCCATGGACTGAGCCGTGCGGATGATGCGGCACGCAATCTCGCCACGATTGGCAATCAGGATTTTATCAAACATGCTCAAGCATCCCTTCTTAACCGCCATCCGGGGGCGCTGCCCCCCATCGTCTTGCGACGATGCCCCCCGGAGTATTTCGTGCAAGATGAAGTCCGGACAGTTTCATCTTGCAAGAAATACTCCCGCCGGAGGCCAGCTTCTTTTCTACATCCGGAACACACCAAAGCGCGTGGCCCCGATCGGGGCATTCAATGCCGCCGAAAGTGACAAGGCCAGCACCTGCCGTGTCTGGCGGGGGTCGATGATGCCGTCATCCCAAAGCCGTGCACTGGCGTAGAGCGGGTGGGACTGGCGCTCGAACATCTCGATGGTGGGGCGCTTGAATTCGGCCTCATCCTCCGCACTCCAGCTTTCGCCCGCACGTTCCAGCGCGTCGCGCTTCACGGTGGCAAGGACGCCCGCCGCCTGTGCCCCCCCCATCACGGAGATGCGACTATTGGGCCATGACCACAGAAAACGCGGGCTGTAGGCACGCCCCGCCATGCCGTAATTGCCTGCGCCAAAAGACCCGCCGACCAGCATGGTGATCTTGGGCACTGATGTCGTGGCCACCGCCGTCACCATTTTGGCCCCGTGTCGCGCGATGCCCTCATTCTCGTATTTGCGCCCGACCATGAAGCCGGTGATATTCTGCAAGAACACCAGTGGAATGCGGCGCTGGCTGCACAATTCCACAAAATGCGCGCCCTTCACCGCCGCCTCGGAAAACAGCACCCCGTTATTGGCGACAATCCCGACAGGGCAGCCCATGACATGCGCAAACCCCGTGACAAGCGTTTCGCCGAAGCGGGGTTTGAATTCATCAAAGCGCGAGCCGTCAACCACGCGCGCGATCACTTCGCGGATGTCATAGGGTGTGCGCAGATCAGCAGGCACGACGCCAAAAATCTCGTCCGGGTCATAGGCGGGATCTTCGGGGGTTTGCCACTGAACGGTTGCAGGCTTCGTGCGGTTCAGGTGGCCCACCGCGCGGCGTGCGAGCGCCAGCGCATGGGCGTCATCTTCGGCCAGATAATCAGCCACGCCCGACAGGCGGGTATGCACGTCGCCGCCGCCCAGATCCTCGGCAGTGACAACCTCGCCCGTTGCTGCCTTCACCAGCGGCGGGCCTGCCAGAAAAATGGTGCCCTGATCCTTCACAATGATGGTTACATCGGACATGGCAGGCACATAGGCCCCGCCTGCAGTGCACGACCCCATCACGACAGCAATCTGCGCGATCCCTTTGGCCGACATCTGCGCCTGATTGTAGAAAATGCGCCCGAAATGGTCGCGGTCGGGGAACACCTCGTCCTGATTGGGCAGGTTGGCACCGCCGCTATCGACCAGATAAATGCAAGGCAGGTGGTTTTCCTCGGCGATTTCCTGCGCGCGCAAATGCTTCTTGACGGTCATCGGGTAGTAGGTGCCGCCCTTCACGGTGGCATCATTGCAGATGATCATACACTCCTGCCCGGAAACCTGACCGATCCCTGCGATCACCCCCGCACAGGGCGCCGCCCCGTCATAAAGCCCGTGCGCAGCGGTCGCGCCCACTTCCAGAAACGGGCTGCCTGCATCCAGCAAATTGGCAACGCGGTCACGCGGCAGCATCTTGCCACGCGCCAGATGGCGCGTGCGCGCCCTCTCTCCTCCGCCAAGCTGCGCGAGTTCTATTGCGGCACGGACTTCTGCCAAGGCGGCGATATGCCCCGCTTGATTTGCGCGAAACGCCTCTGACCCAGCAAGCACTGATGACCCAAGCTTCATGCCCTACCCCCGATTTGGAACTTAGTCTGATTGCCGCGCGCGGTGACACCCGAGATCGGGGCGACACCGGCTTGCGACACTCCGTCACAGCCGCCCCGCACGGCAATTTGATGCAGGTCAAAGCAGCCGTGCCGACCGTCCCGCAACATCCGCGCTGTTTGCACAACGAGGGAACGATCATGAGTATTAAATCCATTTCCATATGCGCAATTTCTGCACTGGCACTCGCGGGCGGGGCTGCCGTGGCGCAACAGGCCGGCGACTGGACGCTGGGTGTTGGCATCGGCCATGTGAACCCGAAATCCAACAACGGCACGCTTGCAACCCTTCCCGCCAGCATTGGCAGCAGCACACGCCCGATCCTGACTGCGGAATATTTCATTCGGGACAATCTGGGTATCGAATTGCTGGCGGCGGTGCCGTTCCGCCATTCGATCAGCCTTGGCGGCGTGCAGGTGGGCACCACCAAACACCTGCCGCCAACCGTTTCGCTGAACTATCACTTTTCCAATGACAGCGCGATTACGCCGTTTCTGGGCGCTGGCATCAATTACACCAGCTTCTTCAGCACCAGATCGCCACTTGGCAACCTGAAGATCAAGGATTCCTGGGGACTGGCGCTGAATGCGGGTGTCGATTTCGCGGTAAGCGAGCGCAGCGCGATCCGTGCGAACCTGCGGTATATCAACATTCAGTCGGACGTACTGCTTGACGGCACAAATATCGGCAAGACCAAGATCGATCCTTGGGTTGCGTCGATATCCTACGTTCACCGGTTCTGACGGGGGCACCGACCACGGCATCGGGCGCGCCGGATCGGGGCGCCCTTTTCCTATGGGATTGGTGGTCCCCCCCGCCATAGCTATCGCGCGCCGTGCAGCACGGACCACAGATACAGCGTCTGTTCAGCGGTCATGTTCACTGCACAGCCCAGAAAGGCCGGGCTGGACCCGGTGCCCCCCTGCCATTGCGCCGCTTCAAAGCTGCAACGCGCATCCCGAAAGCCGATCCATGCACGCTGCATGTCGCGCGCACTGTCAGACAGCGAAATCGCGGCATTGGTGCGGTCCGCGTCCTGCGCTGTCAGGTCCGCACGCAGGGCCTGATATGCGCCATTCAGCTTGTCATCCCAAAGACCCAATTCCGCATCCAGACAAAACCCCATGCCGATGGTCGTTTCCCCGCCGGGCTGTTCCATGCACGCAGTCGCCGCGCGACCAATGCAGTCATAACCCTGCGCGTTATCCGACAATGTGGCAAGGCACCGCTCGGTCGGGGCGGGATCGAAACGAAATTCTGCGGCGGTCGCAGGCACGGCAATCAGGGCGGCGAGAAGGATGGTCAGGCGCATGGGGTTTTCCTTTTGACAAGCACGGCCGAATCCTAGCCCATTGCCCCCATCAATTCACGCCCGACAAGCATGCGGCGAATCTCGGAGGTGCCGGCACCGATTTCCATCAGCTTGGCGTCGCGGAACAGGCGGCTGACGGGGCTGTCATTCATGAACCCTGCGCCGCCCATCGCCTGCACGGCCTGATGCGCCTGCACCATTGCCTGTTCAGACGCATATAGCACGCAAGCCGCCGCATCCGCGCGCGTGACCGCGCCACGGTCACAGGCCTTGGCCACTTCATAGACATAGGCGCGCGCGGAATTCATGGCCGTGTACATGTCGGCAATCTTGCCCTGCATCAGTTGAAAGCTGCCGATGGGTTGGCCGAACTGCTGGCGGTCGCGCAAATAGGGCATGATTTCATCAAGACAGGCCGCCATGATGCCCGTGCCAATGCCCGACAGCACCACGCGTTCATAATCAAGCCCTGACATAAGCACACGCACACCGCGCCCTTCATCCCCCAGAACATTGTCAAACGGGACTTCCACATCCTCAAAAACCAGCTCTGCCGTGTTGGACCCGCGCATGCCCAGCTTGTCGAAATGCGGGCTGGTGGAAAACCCGGTCATGGATTTTTCGATCAGGAATGCGGTAATCCCCTTGGACCCCGCCGACGGGTCGGTTTTGGCATAGACAACCAGAACATCGGCGTCAGGCCCGTTGGTGATCCAGTATTTGGTGCCGTTCAGGATATAGCGGTCGTTTTTCTTGTCCGCGCGCAGTTTCATGCCCACCACGTCAGACCCCGCGCCCGCTTCGGACATGGCAAGTGCACCGACATGTTCACCACTGACCAGTTTGGGCAGATAGCGGTCGCGCTGCGCATCCGTTCCGTTCAGCTTGATCTGGTTGACGCACAGGTTGGAATGCGCACCGTAAGACAGCGACACCGAAGCCGAGGCGCGCGCGATTTCTTCCACCGCGATAACATGCGCCAGATAGCCCATGTCGGCGCCACCATAGGTTTCGGACACGGTAATCCCCAGAAGCCCCAATTCCCCCATTTCACGCCATAATTCGGCGGGGAAGGTGTTGGTGCGGTCAATCTCTGCCGCCATGGGTTTGACGCGGTCCTGCGCCCAGCGGTGGACCATGTCGCGCAGGGCGTTCACCTCGTCGCCAAGGTCGAAATTCATTGAAGCTGTGAACATGCGCCAATCCTCCCGCAACTGAACGCTTGTTCAATTCATACGCAGGCTGGGTGCTTGCGTCAAACAGAATCTTGCACAGAAAGAGTCAGGGGGCCAAGGCCCCCTGTTCTGAGTATTTCAGGCAAGATGAAGATGCGAGTTCAGCGCAGATCCGGCGGGGTGGCTTCTGCGCGCAGGGCGTCGACCAGCACATCAAGGGTTTCGGTCGTCGTGCGGTTTTCCCCAAGGCGGCGCACGGACACAGTGCGTTCGGTCACTTCGCGCGCCCCAATGGCCAGAATGACGGGCACTTTACCCACGGAATGTTCGCGCACCTTGTAGTTGATTTTCTCATTGCGCAGATCAAGCTCGGCGCGGATGCCTGCAGCGTTCAACGTCTCCAGAACCTCGCGGCAATAGTCATCCGCGTCCGAGACAATGGACGCGACAACCACCTGACGCGGGGCCAGCCAGAAGGGCAGTTTGCCCGCGAAGTTTTCGATCAGCATACCGATGAAGCGCTCGAAACTGCCAAGAACCGCGCGGTGCAGCATGACGGGGCGATGTTTGCCCCCGTCTGCACCGATATAGGCCGCGCCCAAGCGTTCGGGCAGGTTGGGATCCACCTGAAGCGTGCCGCATTGCCAGTCGCGCCCGATGGCGTCGGTCAGCACGAATTCCAGTTTCGGGCCGTAGAATGCCCCCTCGCCGGGGAACAGTTCATACTCATGCCCTGCCGCGCGGCAGGCATTGCCCAGCGCGGCCTCGACACGGTCCCAGCTTTCATCGCTGCCGATGCGCTTCTCGGGGCGGGTGGACAGCTTTATGCGCCATTGATCGAAGCCCAGATCGGCATAGACTGCTGACAGGAATTCAATGAATTTCTTTGATTCCGCCTCGATCTGGTCCTCGGTGCAGAAGATATGGCCGTCATCCTGCGTGAAGCCGCGCACCCGCATGATGCCATGCAGCGCGCCTGACGGTTCATAGCGCGCGCATGACCCGAATTCGGCCATGCGCAAGGGCAGATCGCGGTAGGATTTCAGCCCGTGATTATAGATCTGCACATGGCAGGGACAGTTCATCGGCTTCAGCGCGTTGATGGTCTTTTCGCGGGCGTGATCCTCGTCAACCTCGACGATGAACATGTTTTCCTGATAATTGTCCCAATGGCCTGAATCCTCCCACAGCTTGCGGTTGACCACTTGCGGGGTGTTCACCTCCAGATAGCCGCCCCTGCGCTGCTGGCGGCGCATGTAATCTTGCAGGCTGGTATAGATGGACCAGCCATTGGGGTGCCAGAACACCTGACCGGGGGCTTCTTCCTGCATGTGGAACAGGTCCATTTCACGGCCCAGCTTGCGGTGGTCGCGCTTGGCCGCTTCCTCCAACATGGTCAGATGGGCCTTCAGGTCATTGCGGTTCTTGAAGGCCACGCCATAGATGCGCTGCAACATGGGGCGCGTGTTGTCGCCCAGCCAGTAGGCGCCGGCGATATTCATCAGCTTGAACGCATCTGCGGGCACTTGCGCGGTGTTTTGCAAATGCGGGCCACGGCACAGATCCTGCCAGTGGCCGTGCCAGTACATGCGCAGCGGCTCGCCTTCGGGGATGCGGTCGATCAGTTCAATCTTGAACGGCTCATTCGCGTCCTTGTAGTGCTGGATGGCGCGGGCGCGGTCCCAGACTTCTGTGCGCACAGGGTCACGGGCGTTGATGATGTCGCGCATCTTCGCCTCGATCTGCGCAAGGTCTTCGGGGACAAAGGGTTCGGCACGGTCGAAATCATAAAACCAGCCCTTGTCGCGCACAGGGCCGATTGTGACCTTCACATCCGGCCAGATTTCCTGCACGGCGCGCGCCATGATATGCGCCAGATCATGGCGGATCAGTTCCAGCGCCTGCGCGTCATCCTGCATGGTATGAATGGCGATGCTTGCATCATTCATGATGGGCCATTGCAGGTCGAAATGCGCGCCATTCACAGTGGCGGAAATCGCTTTCTTATCCAGTGATGTGGAAATGGATGCTGCCACTTCGGCAGGGGTGACCCCAGCAGCGAATTCGCGCATATTGCCATCAGGGAATTTCAGGGAAATCTGGGCCATTGGCCGTGCTCCTCGTCGTTTTGGCGCCCACGGAACGCCCGGTTGCGGGTTATGTCGGGGCTTGATTTCGCTGTCATGGGAACGAAAGTCAAGCTGACATCGTTTATTCACGTTGCGATATTGCAAAAAACCGGAGTTCCCTTGATGCGCCCAGCCGTGCAAACTGCCTTTGAGACACTAACATCCGATGATGATGGCCGCGTATGCAAGGATATCTCGGACGCGGCGTGCAAGGAACAGCCCGCAAACTTCTTGCGCCACGCAGGCGCGCTGGGGTTAAGCAAGGCAGCGGACGGGCTGGCGGACCCGAAACTGGTTCTGGCGTGGTTGATGACGCATCTTGGTGCGCCTGCGGGGTTGGTGGGGTTGCTGGTGCCGGTGCGCGAAGCGGGCGCGTTGCTGCCGCAACTGTTTACTGCCGCACGCATTCGCGCCATGGGCCAGAGGAAATGGGCATGGACAGGCGCGGCGGCAGGACAGGGGATCGGGGCGGCAATCATCCTGCTGGCTGCATTGACCTTGTCCGGCGTATATGGCGGGCTGGTCGTTCTGGCGGGCCTCGCATTGATTGCGCTGTCGCGGTCGGTCGCATCGGTTGCCTATAAGGATGTGTTGGGAAAAACGATTGCCAGAACGCGACGCGGCACAGTCACGGGGCTGGCTGGCAGCGGGGCGGCTGCTGTGACCTTGTGTTTTGCCGCCGTGCTTATGGTTTTTTCAGACGCGCGCGCTGTCATCGTGCTGGCAGCATTGGGGCTGGCGGCGGTGTCATGGGCTGTGGCGGCGGCCATATTCGCAGGGCTGGCAGAAGAACGCGGGGCCAGCGATGGCGGCGCAAACGGTTGGCGCGCCGCGATCGAGAATTTGCGCTATCTGCGCGAGGATTCACAACTGGCGCGTTTCATACTGGCCCGCGGGCTGCTGACATCAACCGCGCTGGCGCCCCCCTATCTGGTCGTTATGGCATCAGGCGCTGGCGGGGCCGCACTGGAGGGGCTTGGCGCATTGGTCGCGGCATCAGCGCTGGCGGGGCTTGTCTCCAGCTATTTCTGGGGCAGGCTTGCGGATATATCCGCGCGCAAGGTGCTTATCCTGACCGGACTGACAGGCGCTGGCGCATTGGCGCTGGCGCTGGGGTTCAATGCAGCGGGGCTGGCGCAAACATTCTGGGCCTTGCCTTTGGCATTGTTTGTGCTTGCATTGGCCCATCAGGGGGTGCGGCTGGGCCGGTCCACCTATCTGGTGGATATGGCACATCAGGACAGGCGTGCGATCTACACGGCCATTTCAAACACCATCATTGGTGTGCTGCTGCTGGCCAGCGGAATTTTTGGTGCGATTGCCGCGCTTGCCGGCCCGCAGGCCACATTGATTTTGTTCACGCTGATGGCACTTGGCGGCGCCTGGGTGGCCTATGACCTGACAGAATTGGGCGATGCGTAAGTGTGGCGCAGGTGTCAGTTGCCACCAAGCAACCCGCGCAAACGATTGCCAAGTTCCTGTTCAAGACCCCGCCGCAGCGTATCCTCGATCCGCTCGCCCTCCTGACGCTGAACGCCAAGTTCGCGCTCCAGCCGTTCTGCGGCTTGACTGCGTGCGCGTTCTTCAAGGCGGCGCGCTTCCTCTCGGGCCATTTCCTCGACGCGTTCCTGTTCCACGCGCAACTGTTCACGCGCCAGCGCCTCCAGGTCCAGACGGAAACGGGGTGCATCCCATGGGCCTGTGATCATCAGCGGCACGCGCAAACGCTCGTCGCCTTCGCTGCGCAGCGCGGCAGGGGTCACACGGTAATCCAGCGTGCGCGCCCCAAGTGAAACAGTCCCCTGCCCCGCAACGGAAAACCGTGCCGCCGCAAGCGCAAGGTCATCATTGCGCAGCACCCCGTCAGCCACAGTGAATGTGCCGGTAATACTGTCATAGACCGTGCGATTGCCTTCGCCCATGTAACTCATGTCCAGATTGCGCAGCATACCCGCCAGATCGAAGCCGATAATCTCGCCCTGATCGAAGCGCAACGCGCCATCCCCGCGCAGGCTGTTCATGATGGCATGCACCGAATTCCCGACACCCAACACATTGATATCCATGTTCGCGCGCCCCTGCAGGCGGTGGTAATCCGCAACTTCGCCCAACATCGGCAACAACGAGATGTCACGCGCATTCAGATCGGCACGAACCGACAAGCCGGAACGGTTATTCGCAACCAGTTGCCCTGACAGCCTGCCCCCGAAAACGGCCGTTTCCCGCAGATCAAGCACCGCGCGCGAATTGTCGATGCTGACCCCGAAACGGGAACGCCCCAATGTCGCAAAATCGGTTCGCACAGTGTTGAAGGCCAGCGACAGTTCGGCATCCAGCAAATCCAGCGCGCTGGCGTCAATGACATCGCGGGGCCAGCCCTGTGCACCGGTCCCGCCGCCTGAACCACCACTGCCACTGCCCTGCCGCGCCGCTGATGTGCCGCCCGCGCTGCGCAAATCCAGCACATCGCCCGAAAATTCGCCGGTCAGTCTGGGCCGTGCCCCCGCAAGCGCCAGATCAGCCCCCCCTTCCAGCCGCAACGTGCCTGCGCCGACGCGGGCATTGCGGGCATACAGCGTACCATCAGCCGTGCGTGTGATCTGGCCTGAAAACCCAAGCGGCAGATATGCGGGCGCAATATCCCCTCCAGTTTGACCCACTGCCTGCAATACCGGGCGCAGCAGCGGAATATCTGCATCTAGCTGCCCTTCGGCAATCATGTCGGCCAGCCCTGCCCGCCCGGAAAACTGTGCACGCGCGCCCGCAAGCCCCAGATCAGCACTTAGCCCGACCACTGCGCCGCTTAACAAGCGCGCGACATTGTCCGTGGCAACCGTCATTTGCAAAGGCTGGCCGTTCAGTTGCGCCGCAAGGGTCAGTTCCGACGGGCCATCCAGCGCGGGCAACCCGAAACTGGCATCCAGCCCGTCCAGCCGAATATCTGTGCCCGATGCGGCATCTTGAAACCGGACCTGCCCGTCCTGTATGCGCGCCAGCCCCAAAGAAAACGTGCGCGGGCGGGTGTCGGGGGGGCTGTCAGCTTCTGTTGCACTGTCGATTTGCGGCGCAGGTGCGGCAGTGCGCACCGCAACTTCCCAGTTTCCACGCCCGTCATCATTGCGCCGCAAGTCTATAACCGGCGATTGCAGGACAATCCTGTCAATCTGGATATCCCTGCGCATCAGGGCCGCGAAATCAAGCCCGATTTCCATCTGCTCGGCACGAAGCAGGGGCGCGTCACCAGCCCAGTCGGCATTGCCGATGGCGATACCGTTCGCCGTGGCCCCGATGACCGGATAAAAACTTGGCCGCACGGCACCATCAATCGTAAGGGTGCGTCCGGTCGCGGTCTGAAACTGCTGGGCCGCAATTTGCGCAATGCGTTCGGAAGGCAGCAGGAACAGGGCGGCTGCAACCAGCATGACCAACCCGACAACAACCGCAATCAAAGCCTTCAACACACGCATAACACCCCCACCAGACGCAATGGTTCAACCTGATGCCGAAACACTAACGACAAGCGGCAGCGATGTCTTTTCAAAAAAGCGAATTGCGGCAAACCTGCCGGTCAGGCGCCCCGCATCGTCATTTTTTGGCACGCACTTGTTGCAAAAGTGGCATCAGGGCCGACATGTCCGGACCATGCGCCTGCCCTGTCAATGCCTTGCGCAACGGCATGAACAAGGCCCGCCCCTTGCGGCCGGTCTGCGCCTTGACGGCGTCAGTCCAGTCTTTCCATGCGCTTTCGCCATATGGCGGGTGCGGCAGCAATGTCAGTGCCTCGGACACGAAATCCGCATCCTCGGCGTCAATCACAGGATCGGCGCCCTGCTGGCACAACACCCACCATGGGCGGATATCTTCCAGACGGGTCACATTCTCGCGGGCCACCTGCCAGAATTGCGGGGCGATATCTTCGGGCACACCCAGTCCGGCAAGGTAATCTGCAACAGCCTCATACGGGCGGGCCTGAATGTCGGCCCGCGTCAGGGGCCACAAATCCTCGGCATCGAATTTGGTGGGGGCCGACCCGAATTGCGACAGATCGAACCCTTCGGCGATATCATCCATACTTGGGCGCAGTTCCACGGGCTGGCTGGACCCAAGCCGCGCCATCAGCGACAGCAACGCCATGGGCGTTACCCCCTGCGCACGCAAATCACGCAGTGACAAGGTGCCCAGACGCTTGGACAGGGCTTCGCCCTGCGGGCCGGTCAGCAGGGAATGATGCGCAAATGACGGCGGCGTGCCGCCCAATGCCTGAATGATCTGGATTTGCGTTGCGGTATTCGTAACATGGTCGGACCCGCGCACGATATGGGTGACCCCCATATCCATGTCGTCCACCACCGATGCCAGCGTATACAGAACCTGACCGTCGGCACGGATCAGCACAGGGTCCGAAACCGACGCGGCGTCAATCGACAGCGGCCCCAGAATGCCATCGTCCCATTCAATGCGTGTCTGGTCCAGCAGGAACCGCCAATAGCCGTCCCGTTCCGCACTTAGCCGGATGCGCATCGCGTCATCCATGTCCAGCGCGGCGCGGTCATAGACCGGCGGGCGGCCCATATTCAGCTGCTTCTTGCGCTTCAGGTCCAACTCGCCCGGTGTTTCAAAACACTCGTAGAACCGGCCATCCGCGCGCAATTTATCCGCGGCATCCTTA
This sequence comes from Roseinatronobacter sp., assembly GCF_051859525.1. Lineage (NCBI taxonomy): Bacteria > Pseudomonadati > Pseudomonadota > Alphaproteobacteria > Rhodobacterales > Paracoccaceae > Roseinatronobacter > Roseinatronobacter sp. The sequence continues at coordinate 99,612 of NZ_JBHYFM010000003.1, forward strand.
TAGCGATCCAACCGGGTCGATTGCTGCTCGATCCGGTCCCAGCCGATGCCAAGCCAGTCAAGATCCTGCTGGATGGCGTCGATATATTCCTGCCTGGAGCGTTCCTGATCCGTGTCATCCAGCCGCAAGATAAATTCACCACCCGTCTTGCGGGCAATCAAATAGTTGAACAACGCAGTGCGCAAATTGCCGATATGCAGGTAACCTGTCGGCGAGGGCGCGAAGCGGGTGACAATCTTGGACATGGAAAAAACCTCCTGATTGGGTCATGCTTTTTCACAAGCCTTGCGCCAGCGCAAGCCCCGTGCTTTGAAACAGGACCGCAGGAAAGCGACAGCAATGAACAACAGTGTATCACAATGGGGGTCATCCCTGCCACCGGACCACAGCGCGTTCGAAGAAATCGTGATGCAGGCAATAGAAGGCTTGCCCGTCCAGTTCCGGCAGGCGGCCGCCGCTGTCGCGCTACAGATCGCCGATTTCGCGCCAGATACCTTTCTGGAGGAGTTGGACCTTGATAACCCCTTCGAGCTGACCGGCCTGTATACCGGCACACCGATGACCGAAAAATCCGTAATGGACCAACCGATGGAGCCGGACACGATATGGCTGTTCCGCCGCCCCATTCTGGATGAATGGGTTGCGCGGGGGGATATCGAATTGGGGGTGCTGGTTGCCCATGTTTTCATCCATGAACTTGCACATCATTTCGGATGGTCTGATGCCGATATCGCAACAATCGCGCCTTGGCAGGATTAAACGCGGTGCCAAGCCTGTCATGTCGCGTGATGGTGTGTTGCGGAACTTGGGGAGTATCCCACCCCCACTAGCCGCGCGCGGCCAGCCCGTCTGCCAGCACGGAATGCAGAATATCCGCGGGAACATCATCGCAAACAAACGCCGCGCCAATATCGCGCGCCAGAATGAACCGCAGCCGCCCGTCCTGAACCTTCTTGTCCTGCGCCATCAGGGCAACCAACCCTTCGGCGGGGGGCAGATCGCCCGGAATATCAGCCAGATCGGTCGCCATTCCCATCTGGCGCAAATGCGCGCGAACGCGGCCTGGGGTTTCCTGCGCGCAAAGCCCCATGCGCGCCGACAACTCGAACGCCAGCGCACAGCCGATTGCAACGCCTTCACCATGCAGCAGGCGCGCGCTATAGCCTGTCGCCGCTTCCAAAGCATGACAAAATGTGTGCCCAAGGTTCAACAACGCGCGGTCCCCTTGTTCCGTCTCGTCCCGCGCGACAATATCGGCCTTCATCTGGACAGACCTGTGCACAGCATACTGGCGCAGCGTCTTGTCCCCTTTCGCCATGGCCGGGGCATTTCGTTCCAGCCATTCAAAGAAGGCACTATCGCCCAGCAGGCCATATTTCACCACCTCGCCATATCCGGCCAGAAAATCGCGCGCCGGCAGGGTGTCCAGCACATCAATGTCGGCCAGAACCAGTGCAGGCTGGTGAAAGGCCCCGACCAGATTCTTGCCATGGCGGGTGTTTATACCCGTCTTGCCGCCGACTGAACTGTCCACCTGCGCCAACAGGGATGTAGGGATTTGCACGAAACGAACCCCGCGGCGCAGCACCGCCGACGCAAAGCCGCCCAGATCACCGATGACACCGCCCCCCAGTGCGACGACCACATCGCGGCGTTCCACCTTCTCGTCCAGCAACCACTCCACAGACTGCCGCAACCCGTCCCAGTCTTTCGTCGCCTCCCCCGGTTCCAGTGCAAGTGCTGTGCTGGCAATACCCGCATTCGCAAGGCCCGCCTTCATCCCTTCCAGATGGGATGCCGCAACACGGGTTTCCGTCAGAACAGACACCTGCTTGCGATGTAGAAACGGCGCAATCAACTGACCCGCCTGCGCCATCAGGCCCTGCCCGATGACCACATCATAGGCGCGTGCCCCAAGTGGCACATGAACACGGTCGATTGTCATCCGGCATATCCTTCCAGCACATCAGGGCGCGTTGATAGCGCATCCAGCACAGCCTGCGCTGTGTCAGCTATGGCATAGCCCGATTGGGTCTGGACTGCCAGATCGGCCTTCGCATAGAAGGGCTCGCGCGTGCGCAACAGCCCTGCCAGCGTTTCGCGCGGGTTGGCCGTGCGCAAAAGCGGCCGCGTGGATTTCTGGCGCACCCGTGCCCAAAGCACCTCGATATCGGCCTTGATCCAAACCGAAACACCCAGATCCGAAATCAAGGCGCGGGTCCCCGCATTCAGAAACGCCCCGCCCCCGACTGACAGAATGCCGGGGCGGCCACGCATCAGGCGGGCGATGACTTCGGCTTCGCGGGCACGAAAGAACGCCTCGCCGTCGCGTTCGAATATTTCGGCGATACTCATTTGGGCGGCTTCCACGATTTCTTCGTCCGAATCGCGAAAGGACACATTCAGCGAATGTGCCAGTTCCCGCCCGACTGCCGTCTTGCCTGCGCCCATCATCCCCACAAGCACAACGGTTTTATGCAATTTCATGCCCAAGCTCCGCCCCCTCGCCCGCCCCTTAACAAGTTTTCGTGGCCTGCATTGTCCTTGTCGTGATATTGCGGCACTGTCAAAAGGGAAACCCCCCGAAGCATAGTTCGCAAAAAGAGGGGATGCGATATGAAAGGCAGGCTGAATGCGACATCTGGTGCGGCTTATTCTGGTGATGGCGGTGTTGACGGGTCTGGCCGTGGTGGCCTACGCCTATTTCGGGGACATGTCTGCCGAACAGCGCGGGTTTGAAACGCCGGTCACGCTGGATGTGAATTGAACCGGGCAGGCAAACATACAGGCGCTGCGCATCGCGCAGGATCAGGCGGGGCTGCCCTTGCCTTGGCGATTGCATTTGCGCTGCCGCTTGACGCGCAATCCTTGCAGGCTGGCCGCCCGTTGAATGCTATTGACTGGCTGGAAGATGCCATGTCCCACCCATTGCCACCGGACATGACCGGCATTGACGACCCCGACATCCAGACCGCACCGGACGAGGACGGGACTGCTATTTCGGTCACGCCCCTGTTGCCGCCAACGCTGGATCAGGTCGGCCTGTTTGTGCCCGAACGCGCAGGACTCCCGCGCGAATTGTGGGGCGATGCAGCAGTCGCCGAAGTGCTGGCGGGCATTTCGGCCCTGCCTGTGGACACGGTCCCAAGCGCGCTGCAACTTGAATACCGCCTGTTGCTGGCCGAATTTGCCTCTCCCGTCCAGTTGCAGCCAGAGACGCAGGGCACGGTGCTGAATGCGCGTGTGGACAAGCTGATGGCCATGGGCGCGTTGGAACAGGCCACACAGCTGATCGACGCGGCCCCCGTCCGCACTGCGGCACTGAACGCACGCGCCTTCGATATCGCCCTGCTGCTGGGCGAGGAAGACCGCGCCTGCGCCAGCATGAGTGGGCAGATCACCACGGATTTCGGGCACGGGGCGCAAATTTTCTGTCTGGCACGGCGCGGCGACTGGCAGGCCGCCTATATGATGCTGAATGCCACAAAATCGCTGGGTTTGCTGGAAGCCAGCGAAGCGGCGCTTTTGCTGCGCTTTCTGGAGGAAGAGGACGCAACCTTTACCCCGCCCCCACCCGCGGAACTGTCCCCATTGGGCTGGCGCATATTGGAAGCGCTGGGTGATCCGGTGCCGACAGCAAGCCTGCCTGTGGCCTATGCCTATGCAGACCTGCGCGGAACCAGTGGCTGGCGCGCCCAGCTTGATGCCGCCGAACGCCTGACCCGCGCGGGCGTGATGCAACCCAACCGCCTGCTGGGCCTTTATGCACAACGCCGCCCCGCTGCATCGGGGGGCGTGTGGGAACGCGTGCGCGCCGTTCAGGCGCTTGATCACGCGCTGGCCATTGGCGACAGTGCTGCCGTGTCACAAGCGCTGGCAACCGCATGGCCGCAATTCGTCAGTGTCGAACTGGAAGTGGCATTTGCCCAGATGTTCGCCGAAATTCTGGCCGAAGCATTGGCCGATGGCCCCGTCCAGCCAGACGCGCTGGACGGGGCTGCGCGCGGTATTGTCTGGCACATCCTGTTGCTGGCGCAGACAGGACTGGATCTGGCCATCCAGATGACGCCGAATTCGGGCGCGGCACAACTCGCAACAGCGCTGGCCACTGGCGAAACCGACCTTCCGCCCGTTTCAAACGCCTCTATGGCCGCAGCCATTGCGCAGGCATTCACATCGCCCATGGCGCAAGCGGACGATGCGCCCCAACCGCCCGCCAGTTCCGGCGGGATCATCCTGCTGGACGCGCTGAACAATATTGCACATGCCGCCATAGGCGACCCACGCGCCGCGCGTTTGGGCCTGCAAGGGTTGCTGTCCTTGGGGCTGGATGATGCCGCGCGCCGGATTGCTGTTGAATTGCTGCTGCTAGAACGACGCGGCTAGGCATGACAACGCATCAGGAATATCGCTGGATTTCTACGTTTCTGGATGCAACCGCCGCCGAGGCAGGCGCGGCACGCAACACCCAACTGGCCTATGGCCGCGACTTGCGCGATTTTGCCGAATGGGCAACGTCAAACGCACTCGGTTTTGCGACACTGACGCGCACGGATATAGAAGCCTATCTGGTTTATTGCGATGCACAGGGACTGGCGCGAACCACGCGTGCGCGGCGCCTGTCATCCATTCGCGCGATGTACCGCTTCGCCTATGCCGAGGGCTGGCGCGATGACGACCCCGCCAGCCGTATCCGTGGCCCCGGCAAGTCCAAAAAACTGCCCACGACATTGTCCCATGACGACGTATCCGCCCTGCTGGAGGGTGCGCGCAGAACTGGCCGCACCGAATCTGACAGACTGCGCAATACATGCCTGATGGAATTGCTGTATGCCACTGGCCTGCGGGTCACAGAACTGGTCGGACTGCCGGTTGCGGCTGTGCGCGGTGATCCCCGCATGATTTTGGTGCGCGGCAAGGGCGGGCGTGAACGCATGGTGCCACTGTCGAAACCCGCACGCGAAGCCCTGACAGACTGGCTGGCCCATTGGGACCGGCATGCCGCTGATCTGCGGGCGAAGCGGTTGCCGGAACCGCGTTTCCTGTTTCCGTCGGGCGGGCGGGAGGGGCATTTCAGCCGTGTGGGGTTTTTCCTTGTCCTGAAGGAAATCGCCCTGAACTCCGGGCTGGACCCCGCGCGCGTCAGCCCGCATGTGTTGCGGCATGCCTTTGCAACCCATCTGTTGGCGGGCGGGGCGGATTTGCGCGCGATCCAGACCCTTCTGGGGCATGCTGACGTGTCCACGACCGAAATATACACCCATGTTCTGGAAGAACGGCTTAAGGCGCTGGTTCTGGACCATCATCCGCTTGCGAAGCCATAAAGTTCAGGACGGATTGCGCGGCGCGCAAGCCCGGCGCAAGCCCGCCCTTCCCCAGCCGTTCCATTGTCAGCGCCATGGCCTGATGCTGGCGCGCGCGCGCATCTGCATCGCCCAGCAAGTGTTTCAGCGCAGCCGCAATGCGGTTTGGTTCACAATCACGACCCAGAAATTCCGGAATACTGCGTGTGTCAGACACAAGATTGACCAATGTGACCGTATCCAGTTTGATCATGCGTGCGGCCAGAAACCGCGTCACCGGTGCCACGTCATAGGCAATAATCATGGGTGTGTCGCTGGCGGCCAGTTCCAGCGACACAGTGCCCGACGCCGCCAGCGCCAGATCGGCTGCACCGAATGCCGCGCGCTTGGCCGCGCTATCTTCCAGCACCTCGGCCTTGACTGGCCATTGCCGCACCTGCGCGCGCATGAAGTCCGCCTGCGCGCGCACTGTCGGCACCACAACGCGTGCGTTTTCTGGCAGCGCCAGCGCCAATGCCTGACCAAATCGCGGGGCCAGACGCGAAATTTCGCCGCGGCGTGACCCCGGCAGCGCCAACACCAGCGGGCCGTCATGGCCTGCGCGTATCTGCGCAATCTCTGCCGCCGAGGGGCGCGGCTCTGCCACGACCGGGTGTCCCACGAAATCGCAACTCATGCCGGCCGCGTGCATATAGGGCGGTTCAAACGGCAATAGCGCCAGAACATGGTCCACCAGCGGGGCCATACGCGCAGCCCGTTTCGGACGCCATGCCCAAACAGAAGGCGCAACATAATGCACGACCGGCAATGCGGGCCGCACGCGGCGCGCCTGTTTCAAGACACGCAGGCAAAAATCGGGGCTGTCGATCGTGATGACGATATCCGGTGCCGCACGCGAAATCGCGGCGGCTGTTTGTGCAATGCGCGCGCGCAGCAAACGCAGCTTTGGCAGCACCTCTGCCAGCCCCATGACAGACAGGTCGGACATGGGAAACAGCGACGCAAGCCCCTGTTCCGCCATCGCATCGCCGCCGACACCGGAAAATTCCGCATCAGGGCACAGCGCGCGCAGTCCGGCCATCAGTGCCCCGCCCAGCCGGTCGCCTGACGGCTCCCCTGCGATCAAAAAGACCTTCAAGGCGCGTCCATGGCCCACAGGAATACCCCAAGCGTATTGGCCTGCGCCAGCATCTGGTCACGGTCAATCAGCAACACACCACCCGCATCAAAGGCAATACCGCGCAGGCCGGCGCGGTGGACGCCCGCAACTGTTTCCGGCCCCAATGCAGGCAAATCGATCCGGCGGTCCTGATCCGGTTTTGGCGCCTTGCAGAACACCCCGCCATCGGGCAGTTCAACACCGCGCGCGCGCAAATCCGCCAGATGGGCCAGCATCACATCCGTGCCCGGCAATGCCTCGACCGCCAGACACTGACCGCGCGACGCAATGCAGCCCTGCCCCACATCAGCAGCGCCCATCACCTGCAACACACGAAAGCCGCGCATCGCGTCCTTTTTATCCTGTGACGAGGGCTGCGCGTCGGTCAGGACACCCGCTTGGGCAACCAGATCAGGGCATATATCCTGCGCACCAAGAACGTCGATACCCCATTCCCCCATCAGGGTGATCACTTCACGCAGGGTGCCGTCATCGCCTTGCTGCATCGCGGCCATGATCCGTGGCAACAACTGCATTGTGGCCGGATCAATCAAGGACGGGTCCAGCCGCGGGCGGTGCACTGCGCCCGCGAATACCGCGCGCGTCACGCCCTGATCTTGCAAGCGGTCCAGAAACGGCACCAGCCGTTCCAGCCGGAAGCGTTCAACCGCTTCATGCGCTGGCGACAGGGTTTCAAAGCCCTCCATCTCGGCCAGTAGGGGGTTTTCGCCCGCGGCCTGCAAGCGTTCGGCCAGAAGCTGTGGCAAGCGGCCCTTGCCCGATATCAGCGCAGTGCGGGTCATTTCGGGCGCAGGAAACTACGATGGCTGTTTTCAGTAAAGAAACTGGCCATTTGTTGCACGGCATCCGAAGTGCTGTCCTGCAGCAGGGCCTGCGCCATATCCGCCAGTGACCCCTCTCCGCTGGCCAGCCGTTTATAGGCAGCGCGCAATGCCGAAATATCATCGCGTGCCATACCGCGCCGCTTCAGGCCAATCAGGTTCAACCCTTCCAACGTGCCATCAGGCCCCGCGACCAGCCCGAAGGGCATGACATCATGGGTCACACGCGTCAGCCCGCCGATCATCGCACCTTCGCCAACGCGCACAAACTGGTGAACGCCTGCCAATGCACCAATGATCACATTGGTTTCAATGATCGCATGGCCCGCAACGCCCACATAATTCGCCAAAATGACGTTATCCGCGATCTGTGCGTCATGCCCCACATGCGCGCCCGCCATGATAAGGCAGTTATCCCCGATCCGCGTGACGCCCCCGCCCCCATCAGTGCCAATATGCAACGTCGCATTCTCACGGATGCGGCATTTCTTGCCGACAATCAGCCGCGTACGCTCTCCTGCGTATTTCAGATCCTGCGGGATTTCACCCACAGAGGCGAAGGAAAAGATTGTGCAATCATCGCCGATGTCGGTCCATCCGGTCACCAGCGCATGGGGTTTGACAGTCACGCCGCGCCCCAGCGTGACTTCCGCGCCGATAATGGCGAAAGGGCCGATCTTGCAGTCCGGCCCGATGGTCGCGCCATCTTCCACAACCGCCATGGGATGAATATCTGCGCTGGGGTCTATCATACCCGCACTCATTCCGCTGTCTTGGCGCTGGCGTCTATCATCGCGGCAAATTCAGCCTCGGCCGCGATCTGGCCGTCCACCTTTGCCACGCCTTCAAATTTCCAGATCTTGGTCGATCCGCGTTTGACCTGCACATGCAATTCCAGCACATCGCCCGGCACGACCTTGCGACGGAATTTCGCCTTGTCGATGGACATGAAATAGACCAACGGCGCCTTGTCACCAAACCCCACAGACAGGCCCACCAGAACGGCCGCTGTCTGGGCCATGGCCTCGACAATAGTCACACCGGGCATGATGGGGGCACCGGGGAAATGGCCCTGAAAATGCGGCTCGTTGAAGGTCACGTTTTTCACCCCAACGGCCGATTGGCGCGCGACGACATCGCGCACCTTATCGACCAGCAAAAACGGGTACCGGTGCGGGATAATTTTCATGATCGTAGCAAGATCTGCCTGTGCGGGCACAGCTTGGTCCTGCGGGGCTGGGTGATCGGTCATGTAACGGCTTCCTTCACTGTTGGTCATTGCCTGAACGCCCCACCACAGCGGGATGCAGTCAAATTTTCGCTGATTTACCAAGCTGTCGCCCGCGTGACAAGCGGCGCGGTGTCGGGGTCACGGAATGCGCAGCGGATTTGGCGAGGGGCTGCCGTCACCAATGCTGTCATTCAATGCGGCAATGGCGGGCTCTGTCATGTCCATCCCCGAGACGCCAATGATGACCGCACGCGAATCAATCAACACCTGCGCCCCCTCAGACGCCAGAACCTGCTGCAAGATCGGGGCCGCCAGTTGAAAGAAACGGCGCTGCTCGGATTCTTCATACAGGCTTAAGCGTTGTCGCTTCTCGGCTTGGGACCGCCGGATACCTTCGGCTTCAAGATCGAAGGCTTCGGCTTGTGCGCGAAACTCGGCCGGTGGCATGCTGGCCCGCGCTTCGGTCAGTTCCATCTCGCGTGTGGTCAGCTGTTCCAGCAGCTGCTCGTTCTCGGCCTCCAATGCGCGGGATGCCGCGTCAATTTCAGACTCGACCCGTTGCCCGAAGGCGGACCCACGAAACAGGCGCTCTTCATCCAAGGTGCGCAATTGCAAAACCGGCGCTGGCGCATCCAGTGCCTGACCAAGCGACAACCCCTGCGTCCCCTGCGCAAAAGCGGGGGCGGCAAGCTGAATGCCTGCCGCCCCGATCAAGGCCAAGACCCAATCGGGCCGCATCATCAGAAGCTCGAAACGATCGTGAAGTCGAAATTCTGCGCACGATCATAAGGACGCTTGCGCACCGGCCGCGAGAAGTCGAAGCGCAACAGGCCCAAGGGGCTGTCCCAGAACAGGGAGACACCCAAAGTCGCGCGCACATGCATCTTGTTGGAATTTTCGCCGGTTGCATCGAACATATCGACACCGGCAAGCCCAGACGTGCCATCTACGCCCCAGACCGAACCAACATCGGCAAAGACGCCGCCAGACAGGCCGTATTCTTCGGGTGTGCCCAGCGGGAAGCGCGCTTCGGCTGATGCCACGAAATACCGGTTTCCGCCAAGAACGTCTTCGTTGCTGGCACCGAAATCGCGCGGACCGGATTCACCGGGACGGAACCCCCGCATAACGCTTGCCAACTGGAACCGTTCGCGGAACCGCGAATTACCGCTGATCATATGCAGCATACCGGCGCGCACATCCCCTGTCAGGGTCACGTCTTCGTTGAACACGGCCATTTCATAGCCAGCGCGGGCTTCCGACTTCACGAAACGGCGGCTTTGATTGCCCACACCGAAATCCTGAGAGAAGCTTAGGATCATGCCTTGTGTCGGGTCGATGCCAACATTGCGGGTATCGAAGCTGTAGGTATAGCCAAGTGACCCTGTCACCGCCGTGCCTGCATCCTCGTCCAAACGAATACGCTCCGAGGAATTCGCGGAAAGTCCGCGCAGGCGGTCCATTACCAACCCCTGACGCACTTGCAGGCGCCCGAACTCGCTGACCGGGAAGGTAAGCGAATTGCGCAAAAACGCTTCGCGCGTGTCGAAATTGGAATTCAGCGACGATGTTTCCTGATACCCGATCCCCAGCGTGTAGGACAGGTCACGATCAAACAGCGCCGGTTCGGTAAAGAACAACGATATGTCGCGCGATCCCTTGATCACGTTGAACGCAACGGCAACTTCCTGACCGCGGCCAAGGAAGTTCAGTTCCGAAAAACTGATCCCGAAGCCGATACCTTCGCTGGCAGCATAGCTGACCGAGAACCCCAGCGAGCCAGTGGTGGTTTCTTCAACCTCGACATCCAGAATGGCTTGATCGGGGGCGCTGCCCGCGCGTGGTTCAACAGACACATCCGAGAAATAGTCAAGCGCACGAATACGTTCTGCCGCTTCGCGAATTTCGCGCGGGTTCAGCGGGTCCCCCTCGGCAGAGCGGAACTGACGGCGAATGACGCGGTCTTGCGTTGTCGTGTTGCCTTGAATGTCGATGCGTTCGACCAGAATACGGTCACCGCGCACAAGGGCGAATTCGACATCAATCGTCTGGGTGCGGTTATTGCGCGTGAACCGAGGTTCCGCGCGAATGAAGCGCAACCCCTGCCGTTCCGCACGCTGTTCCAGCCGTGCAATATTCAGGTCCAGCGTGTTGGGGGTGAAAAGTGCCCCGGCCGGTATCTGCACATCGCCCTCGTAATCGGCGGCGTTGATCCCCTCAACCTCGCTGACAACACTGACATTGCCGAAACGGTATTGCTGACCTTCGCGCATGTTGAAAGTTAGGAAAAAGCGGTCGCGTTCGCGTGCAATTTCAGGCGTGACCGACAAAATCTCGAAATCGACATAGCCGCGCGACAGATAGAAATCCGTCAGCAACTGGCGATCCAGCGCAATACGTTCGGCAATGAACGTATCGCTTTGGATGATCAGACGCAGAATGCCTGCCTGCTTGGTGCTAAGAACCTGACGCAGGCGGTAGTTCGAAAAGGCGTTGTTGCCGACAAAGGAAATACGCTCGATCTCGACGACATTGCCTTCACGAATGACGAAGGCAAGATCGACGCGGTTATTGCCGCGTGGCAGCACTTCGGGCGTAATTTCGGCAGCAGTCCGGCCACGACGGTTATACAGTTCTGCAATGGCGCGGGCGTCCGCTTCAACTTGCGACGGGGACAGAACACGCCCTGCTCTGGTCTGGACAACTTCGGCGATGGCGTCGTCGTCGATACGGCGGTTGCCCTCAAAATTCACGATGCCGATTACCGGATATTCACGCACCGTGATCGACAAGGTGTTGCCGCGCGGTTCTACCGAGACATCCTCGAACAGGCCGGAACCGGAAAGCTGCGATACAGCTGCATTAATCTGCGCGGCGCTGACACTTTGGCCGGGCCTGATTCCCGCAAGTCCGATGATGGTGGAATCATCAACACGGACATTGCCGTCAATCGCTACAGAAGAAATCTGGAAATTCTGCGCCTGTGCAGGTGCGACAAACGCAAAATTTACCAATGAAAAAAGACAAAAGACCGCCGCAGCAAAGAAGTGCGCCCTTGCGCCCCCATCCCTTGTTTGCGACGGCAGCATCCCATGAATTCCGCGCATATCCGGCCCCGTATTTCCGCATTATTGTTAGATCACTGCCTAGCGACTAAACACAAAAGAGTCAAAGCAATCGCGGCCTGAATTCATCTTGGTGCGGGGGGTGTTGCTTGCAGACCCATGCGAAACGCAAAAAAGCGTGCGACAGGCGCACGCTTCAAGTGTTGCCGGTGGGGCGCAGCCTAGCGCGGCGGCACAATTTCCTGAGGGGCGTAGCCCAGATACATAGACAGACCAGCGGCGACACCCATGCCAGCCACGATCAGCGCAATAACAAGAACCTTATCCGCAATGCTTTGCCAGATAATGCGGAAATTTTCCAGTTCACTATCGATATATGCCATACGAGCCTCCTGATTTGTTAGGTTTCTCAGGAAAGTTTGGCACGAATGAGGCACAGCAGTGTCGTTGCCGTGGCAGTCCGGCCCGCAGCATTTTCAGGGCACAACCGACGGGCAGTCAGGCTTGGCAGCATTCAAACGCGAAAGACCGACGCGTTTCGGCGCTTGAACGGCGCGCCGAAACATTTTTTAGAGCATGTCGCGTTCATTCGCATTCACTCGACATGCTCTAACTTATTGGTTTTGCATGTTCGAGAAGCTCAAAACCGGTTCCCACTTTTGAGCAACATGCACTAACGCCCGCGTGGCGTTCAGCACGTCAAATCAGTGAACAATGCGAAGGCAAAAAGCGTCAGCACCAGCGACAGACCGATTGCCATAAGGACGCGTATGGCCCTGTCGCTGGCGGGTCGCCGCATCACGGCTTCATACGCGTAGAACACCAGATGCCCGCCATCCAGTGGCGGTATCGGAAACAGGTTCAGGAAACCGATGGCAACCGACAGAACCGCAATGAACCAGACCAGTTCAAACACACCGTCACTGGCCATCGCAGCCGAGGCTTCCGCGATCCCGATCGGGCTGGACAGGTTGCAGGTGCTGATCTGCCCCAGAACCATATAATAAAGCCCTTCGACCGATGTGCGCAGCACGCGCCATATCTGCGTTGCCGCCATTGTCGCGGCGTCAAGGACACTGGGCGTTTGCGTGGCGTATTCAAACACCGCCCCTGATGTCAGCCCGATCAGATACCGTGTTTCAAACCCGCCATCCGGCAAGGGCAGGTCCGTGCTGCGCGGCACCAGCGTCAGGTTCACCACCTCACCATTGCGCCAGACCGTCAGGTCCAATGCGCCACCCGCGGATTCGGCGACCAGTTCGCGCAACTCTCGGAAGGTGGCGATGGGCGTGCCATCAATGGCGGTGATCACATCGCCGGGCTGCATGCGCGCCTCGCGTGCTGCCGATTGCATGGCCACGGAACCCGCAAGCGGCGGTTGCGGGTGCGGGCCGGTCACTTGCAGCACACGCCCGTCGCGGTCCACACGGTAATTCAGCACAGCTTGCGCGGGCAGTGTTTCAGCCGCAGAAAGGAAGTCGCCCAGTGTCGCGGTCTCCACCCCCTCAACGGCCAGAATGCGATCGCCCTGCTCCAACTCGAATGGCTGTGCGGGCAAAGGCGTGATTTCACCAACGACAGGTTCATCAACCGCAACGCCCTGCACCATCATAAGCGCGGCAAATACAAAGAATGAAAAGATGAAGTTGAAAACCGGCCCTGCCGCAACCGTTGCCGAGCGCGCCCATAGGGGCGCACCATGCATGGTGCGGCGGCGCGCGCTGTCATTCATGCTTGATATTGCATCAGCATCCTTGCCCGAGGCCGCATCCGCATCACCTGCGAATTTGACATAGCCCCCCAGCGGGATTGCAGCGATCTGCCAAACCGTGCCGCGCCGGTCCTTGCGGCTGGCCAGAACCGGCCCGAACCCGATTGAAAACACATCCGCATGAATTCCGGACCAGCGCCCGACAATGTAATGGCCATATTCATGCACAGCAACGATGATCGAGAGCACCACCACAAACGCCGCGATTGTATAGAAAAAGTTGCCAAAACTGGGCAGAAACCCGATCAAATCCAAGTGCTTTCCCCTTTGTCGCGCCAGACAGGGCGGCGCTTAACTTCTATTGAACAGGCGTGACACAAGTTCGCGCGCTGTTGTTCTTGCCATTTGGTCCATGGCCTGCACTGTTTCAAGCGCCTGCACCGGCGCGGTTAGACCGCTGTCAGACATAAGCCGTTCCAGCGTTTGGTCTACCAGCCGCGCCATATCAAGGAAACCGATACGCCCGGCAATAAATTCATCCAGCGCGACTTCTTTTGCAGCATTGAAGGCCGCGCCGGCATGGCCGCGCATATCCATCACCTCTCGGGCGATGCGCAAAGCGGGAAAGCGTTCGGGGTCGGGCGTTTCAAAGTCCAGCTGACGCAGGGTCGCAAAATCCAGCCGTGGCACTGGCAGCGCGGCACGATCCGGCCAGTTCAGCGCATAACCGATGGCATGGCGCATATCGGGCATGCCCATATGCGCCATCATCGCACCATCCCGAAACCCCACCAAAGCGTGCACAATGGATTGCGGGTGGATCACAGTTTCGATCTGTGCAGGATCAAGGCCAAAGAACTCGCGTGTTTCGATCAATTCCAGCGCCTTGTTGAACATGCTGGCAGAATCGATGGTAATGCGCTGGCCCATAGACCAGCTTGGGTGAACCTGCGCCTGCGCCAGACTTGCCGTTTCCAGTTCCGACTTGGTCCAGCCTCGGAACGGCCCGCCGGATGCCGTGATGACAACACGCTCCACTGTGGCGATATCTTCGCCGACGAGGGCCTGAAACACGGCGGAATGTTCACTGTCAACAGGCAGGATACGCCCGCCATGCCGTGCCGCGCAGTCCATCATCAGCGGACCGGCAGTAACCAGCGATTCCTTGTTGGCCAGTGCAAGCGTGGCCCCTTGTGACAGGGCGCGAACCCCCGGCACCAGCCCCGCCGCACCCACGATTGCGGACATAACCCAGTCCACGGGCCTGTCGGCCGCATCAATCAGGGCCTGTGTGCCAGCGGCAACCTGAACGCCGCTGCCTGCCAGCGCATCGCGCAGGGCCGGAAGGCAGTCTTCATATGCCGTGACGGCAAGTTCGGCCCGCAGCATGCGCGCCTGCTGTGCAAGCCGTGCAACATTGCGCCCGCCCGTCAGCGCGACAACCTGAATGTCGGCGCGGCGCGACAGCAGATCAAACGTGCTTTCCCCGATGGACCCCGTGACACCGAACACAGAAACCCGTCTCACGTCAGTGACCTGCCACTTGTTCAAATGCCAGCGCCATCAGGCCGGTTTCCGTCAGCAGCAGCACCATCAGCGCGGCGGCAATCATGGCATCAAACCTGTCCATAACCCCGCCATGTCCGGGTATCAGGTTCGAGCTGTCCTTGACACCGGCATGACGCTTGATCGCGCTTTCGGCGATATCGCCCGCCTGACCCGCCATTGCCACAAGAACCGAAAGCACCAGCAGACCTGCACCCGCGCCCAAAACCCCCATGAATGCCCAGCCTATGGCCACAGCGACAGCCCACCCCGCAACCGTGCCGGACCAGGTTTTTTTCGGGCTGACACGCGGCCATAGTTTGGGGCCGCCAAAAATGCGGCCCGCAAAATACCCTGCTACATCCGACCCGATGACCAGCAATACCAGCCACAATACCCAGTCCCAACCATGCACATTGCGCAGCAGGATCAGCCCCAGCCCCGCGAACAGGATCAAGGCCAGATAGGCGGCGGCGACCCCGCGATCTTTTGGAAACCGCCACGCCAGCAACAGCACGGACAGCGCCAGCACGCCCAGTAACACCGCGCCTGACAGCTTGGCGGAAAACACCCATAGCGCGACAGCCGCACTTAGCCCTGCCGCTTCCGCCTTGCCGGACGGGGCGGCGGGGTCCAGCATACGCGTCAGTTCCCACACCATTGCGCCGGTCAGGACATAGACCAGCAGCTCGAATGCCAGCCCGCCCGCCCAGACTGCCGCAATTCCGATGACAGCCATTGCAAGCCCCGACAGGGCACGCGCTCGCAGGTCACTGAAACTCGCCGCACTCATGCGTTTACCCCGCCGAAACGGCGTTCACGCTTGGCAAAGTCGTTCAGGATATTCTGCATGCTTAGGGGGGTAAAATCCGGCCAGAGGGTGGCCGTAAACACATATTCGGAATAGGCCGCTTGCCATGGCAGGAAATTCGACACACGGGTCTCGCCAGAGGTGCGGACAACCAGATCGGGGTCTGGCAATTGTCGCGTGTCAAGGTAGCGCGACAGAACATCGTCATTTATGTCATCGGCGTCCAGTTTGCCTGCGGCCACATCACGGGCAATGGCGCGGGTCGCGCGCGTGATTTCATCGCGACCACCGTAGTTCAGCGCAACAGTCAGATGCACGCGGTCATTTCCAGCGGTTTCGGTTTCAATCCACTGGATAAGCATCTGCAAATCGTCATTCAGCCGCGTCCGGTCCCCGATGAAGCGCAACCGCACGCCTTCGCGCTTCATGCGCCCCGCCTCGCGCCGGATGTAGCGCGCAAAAAGCGACATCAGGCCCAGCACTTCCTCGGTGGAGCGCTTCCAGTTTTCCGTCGAGAACGCATAGAGGGTCAGATAACGAATGCCCAGTTCGGGGCACATCTCGACCAGTTTGCGCACCTGTTCCGCCCCTTTGCGATGCCCGACAAGGCGCGGCCAGCCACGGTTTTGCGCCCAGCGCCCGTTCCCGTCCATGATGACCGCCACATGCAAATCCCGCGGCAACGCGGGATGGTCACGGTCGTGCGGGACTGACTTGTCGAACATCATTCACCAGAAACCTTCTCAACTGGCGTCCGCCAGCGGGTTTGGCAGACTCAAACCTGCATTATTTCTTCCTGCTTGCCATCCAGCGCCTTGTCAACGTGGACAATATAGCTGTCGGTCAGGTCCTGAATCTCTTCTGACCAGAGTTTCTGTTCATCCTCTGACATGCCAGCTGCTTTTGCCTTCTTGATCTGGTCCATCCCGTCACGGCGCACATTTCGGATGGCCACACGCGCATGTTCGGCATATTGCGCGGCAACGCGCGTCAATTCGCGGCGGCGCTCTTCGTTCAGTTCGGGGATCGGCAGCATGATGATCGTGCCGTTCAGCTGCGGGTTGATGCCCAGACCGGATTCGCGGATCGCGCGTTCGACCTTGCCGACAAGGCCCTTGTCCCAGACATTGATTGTCACCATGCGCGGTTCGGGCACGTTCACACTGCCCACCTGATTGATCGGGGTCATCTGGCCATAGGCTTCAACCATGATCGGTTCCAGCATTGTCGCTGATCCGCGCCCTGTCCGCAAAGATGCGAATTCGGTTTTCAACGCACTCATGGCGCCATCCATGCGGCGCTTCAGATCATCCAGATCAATTTCAATTT
Organism: Roseinatronobacter sp.; assembly: GCF_051859525.1. Taxonomy (NCBI): domain Bacteria; kingdom Pseudomonadati; phylum Pseudomonadota; class Alphaproteobacteria; order Rhodobacterales; family Paracoccaceae; genus Roseinatronobacter; species Roseinatronobacter sp. The sequence continues at coordinate 116,608 of NZ_JBHYFM010000003.1, forward strand.
CGTCTGACATCCTAATATTCCCTGTCACTGGGCCAGCATCGCATGATGCAGCAAGCTTCCCGTCTTTTAGCGTCAACATTGCGGCTTTGTAAGCCCGTGTCGACCAGCCCTAGTCCGAAACGCGGGTATATGTCCCTTCCCCGCGCAAAATACCGCTAAATCCGCCCGGCTCATCCAGCGAAAACACGATGATCGGCAAGTGGTTATCGCGCGCCAGCGCAATGGCCGAGGCATCCATCACCTGCAAATGTTTGACCAGCACATCGTCAAAGCTGATGGTGTCAAAACGGCGTGCATCCGCATGTTTCTTGGGGTCTTTGTCATAGACGCCGTCAACCTTGGTGCCCTTGAAAATCGCCTCGCAGGCCATTTCATTGGCGCGCAACGTGGCGGCGGTGTCCGTGGTGAAATAGGGGTTTCCGGTGCCGGCTGCAAAAATACACACGCGTTTCTTTTCCAGATGGCGCACCGCGCGGCGGCGGATATAAGGTTCGCAGACCTGATCCATGGGAATGGCGCTGATGACGCGGGTAAAGACGCCCAGATCCTCCAGCGCGGCCTGCATGGCCAGCGCATTCATCACTGTGGCCAGCATGCCCATATAATCGGCCGTGGTGCGTTCCATCCCCTGCGCGGAGCCCTGCAACCCGCGAAAGATGTTGCCGCCCCCGATCACCATACAAATCTCGACGCCCATATCATGGACGGATTTGACTTCTTGCGCGATGCGCGCAACCGTTGGCGGGTGCAGGCCATAGCCCTGATCCCCCATCAGCGCCTCGCCCGAAATTTTCAGCATCACGCGTTTATAGGTGGTGCGGGTTTCTGGGGCTTCACTCATGGGACAGTCCTTTTTCTTGGCACGCGCGGCAGAACTTGCGGCAGGGCGCTTTCATCACGCTGCAAAATGTCGGAAAACGGGCGCAGGTTCAATGTGAAAGCGGGCAGAGATGCAGGAAATGACCGATCCATCGCAGATGGCACTGGCGCGGCTGCACGCCCAACCGCCAGACACTGCGCGCCCCGTCCTGCTGGCCGGTCCCACAGCCAGCGGCAAGTCGGCGCTGGCCCTTTGGCTGGCCCGCACCCAAGGGCGGGTGATCATCAATGCCGATGCACTACAGGTCTATGATATGTGGCGCGTGCTTAGTGCGCGCCCTGACAATGATGAAACCGCGCTGGCCCCGCATTTTCTGTATGGCTGTGTTGCGCGCGGTCAGGACTGGTCGGTGGGGCACTGGCTGCGCGCGCTGCGCCCGATTCTGTTGCGCCACCCGAATGCAGTTATCGTGGGGGGAACGGGCCTGTATTTTCGGGCACTGACCGAAGGGCTGGTCGAGATTCCGCCGACGCCCGCAGACATTCGCGCCCAAGCCGATCGGCACATGGCGGCCAATGGCGCCGCAGCCTTGCTGGCCGAACTGGACCCTGCGACAGTTGCACGGATCGACACTGCCAACCCCGCCCGCATCCAGCGCGCATGGGAAGTGTTACGCACCACCGGACGCGGGCTGGCCAGTTGGCAAGACGACACCCCGCCCCCGCTGCTGCCGCAAGGCGACACGACGCCCTATGTCCTGCGCCCCCCCAAGGACTGGCTGAACACCCGAATCGATTCGCGGTTTGACACCATGATCGCCGCTGGCGCGTTGGAGGAGGCGCGCGCGATGCTGCCACACTGGTCCCCCGGCGCGCCCTGGACCAAGGCAATCGGCGCACCAGAGTTGATTGCCCATCTGCAAGGCCATATGTCGTTGTCCGATGCCATTGATGCCGCTAAACTTGCTACGCGGCAATACGCAAAACGGCAACGAACATGGTTCAGAAACCGGATGCAGGGCTGGATTTCCCTGCCATAAGCGCAATTTCCCCCGAAAGTCAGAGTCACAGAATTGCCACGCCATCCGGAAATATGTCCGATCTGACACATCTGCGTGATTGATTTTCCTTCCACTGGTCCGCTTCGGCCTTACTGTCGCAAGGCCTTGGGGGACAGATAAGCAATGATGCAGATACCTGAACAACCGTCACGCCTGCGGATGAAACCACTGGCGAAACTGGCCAACAGTCCGAAATGGCAACTGGAAACACTACGCGCCCTGAACGAGCCGCTGTTTTTGTGGTTCACCCACGGGCAGGGCCGCATAACCATTGCGGGCAGTGCGCGCGGGTTCCACCCGCATAACGCCATTTTCATACCGGCAGGTGTCATGTTCAACTTTCAGGCCATGACCCGCGTGCAGGGCATGGCAATCTATTTCGGGCACAAGCATGGTCTGGACCTGCCCGACCGCCCCCTGCACCTGCGCCTGCGCGAGGGTGGCCACCAATCCGAAGTGGGGCAGATCATCGATGCGATTCACCGTGAACTGGATGGCGGCCGCCCGCTGGCAGAACGCGCCGCACTTTTTCAGGCTGGCCTGTTGTCGGTCTGGCTGGATCGCCACCGCGCCGAGCAGGCAAAGGACACAAGTCAGGCTGGACCCCGCAATGCCAATGAACGGCTTACCGCACGCTACACAGCGCTGCTGGAGCGTGAATTCGGATCGGCGCTGAATATCTCGGATTACGCGACAGCGCTTGGTGTGACGCCGACACATCTGACCCGCGCCTGCCGTGCAAGTTGCGGGCGCACTGCGCTTGCGCTGCTACAGGACCGCCGCCTGTATGAAGCACGCCGCATGCTGTCGGAAACGACCGTGCCCGTTCAGGACATTGCGCGCGGATTGGGGTTTTCGACAGCGGGCTATTTTGCACGCGCCTTCGCACAGCAAACAGGCCAGCCGCCCACCGCGTGGCGCAAGGCCCATAGCGGCATCACGCGTCACTGATCCGGCGCGCGGGCCTTCGGCCTGGTGTCGCGGCACCTGTCCGAGCAATAGCGCACCTCTTGCCAGACGCGCGCCCATTTCTTGCGCCATGCAAACAGGCGCCCGCAGGTGGCGCATATTTTTTGTGGCAATTCGGATTTGCGGCGCATACGGGCCATATCACAAATCCAGTCGCAACTGTGCGGGGTTATCCTTGCTGCGCCGCGCTGCCGCCTGACGCAGGGTGCCTGCGTTGCTGCGGTCGGTTCCCCGCGCGCGCGACGCGTGTTTATGGGCAACCGCCTGCGCCACGTCACGAAACCCAGCCTGTTTGCGCAGACCCCAAAGCGTTTCACGCGCAAATTTCCCTGCCTGCGCCAGATCGATAACCGGCGCGGGATACCGCTGCCCCAACATGCGCCGCCCTTCCGGCCAGGTCCAGGGTGTGTGGATATGCGACTGGGGCACATTTGCCAGTTCCGGAACCCATGCCCTGATGAAACGTCCGTCAGGGTCATGGTCAAGCCCTTGTTTGACGGGGTTATAAATGCGTATGGTATTTATCCCTGTGGTGCCCGATTGCATCTGGCATTGCGACCAGTGAATTCCCGGCTCGTAATCCGTGAACATCCGCGCCAGATGCGGGCCGCTGTCGCGCCAGTCCAGCCAAAGATGATAGCTGGCAAATGACATCAGCATGGCACGCATTCGGAAATTCAGCCAGCCGGTGGCATGCAGATAGCGCATGCAGGCATCAACAAAGGGAACACCGGTTTCCCCGTGCGCCCATGCCTGCAAACGGTCCTGATCCCGCCCGCGCGGGCGCAGGTTTTCATGCGCCGGATGCAGGCACTGGGTTTCCAGCTGCGGTTCATCCTCCAGTTTCTGGATGAAATGGTCCCGCCACGCCAGACGCTTGGCGAAGCTGTTGAAGGCCGCCGACCATCCACCCTGCCCCGCATGGCGCGCGCGCGCCTGCTGGCGGGCATGCTCGACCTCTCGGACCGACAAAACCCCCAATGCCAGATATGGCGACAAGCGCGAACAGGCCCGTTCAGCCGTCAGCGGCGACGACATTTGCGCCCGATACCCCTGCCCGCGCGTTTCCAGAAATGTCTGCAAGGTATGGGTCGCGGCTGCATGCCCGCCACGCTGGCGGCTGGGACATGCATCAGGACTCAGGCGCAAGGCTTTCGCGTCTGGCAAATGCTCCAGCGTTGTGATCGCTGGCTGGATGGGGGCCAGGGCCTGCGGCGCGGCAGCGGCCTGCCCGGCCATGAATTTCGCGCGCTGGCTTTGCCAGCCATCACGCGATGCCAGCCGCCGCACAACGGCAGATTGCGGCAGTTCCAGCCACTCGACACCCGCGCCGCGCGCCCATGCGCCGACACGCCGGTCGCGCGCGTATGTCCAGCCGTTGCCGGTTTCTTCTTGGCTGATCATCCGCGTCACGTTATGGCGCTGGCACAGACGCGACAATTCCTGCACAGCGCAGCCCATGCGAACAATAAGCGGCTGCCCAAGGCGCGCCAGATCTTCGCGCAGACTGTGCAGGCATTGGGCGGTAAAGGCCCATTGCCGTCCGGATGTGTCGGGTAATGCCCAATATTCGGGTTCGATAATATATACCGGCAGCACATATGAGCCCGCAGCCACAAGCGCAGGATGATCGTGAACACGCAGATCGCGTTTGAACCAGACAAGGACAGGGCTATACATAACAGCAATGACATATCGCAGGAAAATGGCGGGTCAAGCACGTTTGTTCACATAATGTTCACTTCCGTGGTGTATTTCAATCATATCGAAGGTCTGCAAGGAAAGGGCTGGGGTAGTTATGTGTTAAAACTTAAACTGTTTGTCATACTCTGTCTGGCGTGGCTGCCCCTGCAAGCGCGCGCATGTCCGGTCCCTGTGAATGACGAACTCGGTATTCATCTCGATACTCTGAACCGCGAGCGACAACGCGCGGGCCTGCCCGCATTTACCCTGTCTGCCGAATTGACACGCATTGCACAAGATCACGCCTGCGACATGTCCAGACGCGGGTATTTCAGCCATAACAGTCCGGATGGCAGGGGCATGATGGACCGGCTGGCGAATGCTCGGGTCACGGGCATATGCCGCGCCGCTGAAAATATTGCCAAGGGACAACGCGATGTGCCCCATGTCATGCGTGTGTGGCTGCAATCGGACGGACACCGGCGCAATATTCTTGACCAGCGCCTGACATTGGTCGGTTTCGGGCGCGCACCGGGTGCGTATTGGGTGCAGTTATTTGCGGCACCATGCTGACCGCAGGCCGCACAAATAGCACACTGGCACAACGGGTGTTTGCTGTCAGTGACAGTCTGGGCTACACCCTGCCCGTCACCCTGCCGGAGGAACTGAATGCCCGACACGACACCCCAGCCCGTCTTCCTTGCCGATTACCAGCCGCCGCCGTTTCTGGTGGATTCGGTCGCGCTGACATTCCGGCTGCACCCCAAGGCTGCGCGGGTGATGTCCGAAATCCGCTTTCGCCCGAACCCGGATGCAACGCCGGGCCATGACCTGCGACTGGATGGCGAAGGGCTGATCTTGCTGCAGGCCAGCATTGACGAAACCCCGCTGGATGCCCGACCGGACGCAACCGGCCTGACCATTCCTGCGGCGCGGCTGCCAGATGGTGCGTTTGTGTGGCGGGCAGAGGTCGAGATTGCACCCGAAGGCAATACCGCGCTTGACGGATTGTATATGTCAGGGGACATGTACTGCACCCAATGCGAGGCTGAAGGCTTTCGCAAGATCACCTATTACCCCGACCGTCCGGATGTGATGGCCCCGTTTCGCGTCCGTATCGAAAGCGATATGCCGGTGCTGTTGTCGAACGGGAACCTTGCCGCTTCTGGTGACGGCTGGGCGGAATGGCATGACCCCCACCCCAAACCGTCTTATCTGTTTGCGTTGGTTGGTGGTGATCTTGTGGCAACGCGTGACAGATTCACGACAATGGACGGGCGCGACGTCGCATTGAACATTTGGGTCAGGCCCGGTGATGAGGAGAGCACGGCCTTTGCAATGGAGGCGCTGAAGCGTTCCATGTTGTGGGATGAACAGGTTTACGGCCGAATCTATGACCTGGACGTTTTCAACATTGTCGCTGTTGATGATTTCAACATGGGGGCCATGGAAAACAAAGGCCTGAACATTTTCAACTCCCGTTATGTTCTTGCCACGGCGGAAACGGCAACCGACACGGATTTCGCCAGCATTGAACGCATTATCGCGCATGAGTATTTCCACAACTGGACAGGCAACCGCATTACCTGCCGCGACTGGTTCCAGTTGTCGCTGAAAGAAGGGTTGACCGTGTTTCGCGACCAGCAATTCATGGGCGATATGCGCAGCCATGCGGTCAAACGGATCGAAGATGTCCTGACGCTGCGCACACGCCAGTTCCGTGAAGATGCAGGTCCGCTGGCCCACCCTGTCCGCCCCGAAAGCTATGTCGAGATTAACAATTTCTACACAGCTACCGTCTATGAAAAAGGGGCTGAACTTATCCGGATGCTACGCCTGCTGGTTGGCGAAGACCGCTATGCCGCGGCCCTTGACCTGTATTTCAACCGCCATGACGGGCAAGCCTGCACGATCGAGGACTGGATTGCCGTGTTTGAAGAAGCGGGCGGACGGGATCTTTCCCAGTTCAAGCGGTGGTATGAACAGGCGGGCACACCGCGCATTGACGTGACCGAAGACTGGCAGGACGGTCGACTGACGTTGAGCATGCGCCAGCATACAGCGCCCACACCGGGGCAACCGCTGAAAGAACCCCTGCTGATTCCGGTCGCTGTGGGTTTGATCGGATCTGACGGAGGTGAAGTTTTGCCGACGCGGGTTCTGGAACTGGACAGCCCGACCCTTGACGTTACGTTCGACGACCTTCCTGCGCGGCCTGTCGTATCCCTGCTGCGGGGGTTTTCCGCGCCTGTGATCGTGCACCATGACCAACCGGCTGCTGACCGCGCCGTGTTGTTGGCGCATGACACCGACGCCTTCAACCGGTTCGAGGCGGGACGCAGCCTTGCGCGTGACAGCTTGCATGCCATGATCTTGCAGCATGCGACGCAACCTGACCCGCATTTCGCAAATGCCTTGCGCGTCCTGCTGTGCGACAACGCGCTGGACCCCGCTTTTCGCGCGCTTGCCTTGCGCTTGCCAAGTCAGGAAGACCTAGCCGCCTCGCTTTTTGATGCGGGACATACGCCTGATCCGGTTGCAATATTTCATATGCGCCAAGCCGCAAGCAAGGCAATCGCCACAGCGCTGGAACCCGAACTGGCCCGGCTTGCACAGGACATGGCAACCCCCGGCCCGTTCAACCCCGATGCAAAGGATGCGGGACGCCGCGCATTGCGCATTCAGGCGATCGCGCTTCTGGCCCATGCAGATAATGGCGCGGCAGCACGACAGTGCCTTGCCCAAGCCAACAATATGACCGAAGAAATGGGCGCGTGGTCAGCCCTTCTTGGGATCGGGGAAGGCGCGCCCGAAGGCGCAGAGTTTTACGCCCGCTGGGGGCATGACAGGCTGGTCATGGACAAGTGGTTTACCGCCCAGATCGTCCATGCCGGCCCTGACGCTGCAGTGGCGCTGACCGAAGACCTGACCCGCCATCCGAAATTCGAGTGGAAGAACCCCAACAGGTTCCGCGCGGTTATCGGCGCGCTTGGCGCGAATCCTTGCGGCTTTCATGTTCCGGACGGGACAGCGTACCGGCTGGTCGCTGACTGGCTTCTGCGCCTTGATGCCGTCAATCCGCAGGCTGCTGCGCGCAACTCAACCGTTTTCGAAACATGGCGGCGCTATGATACAGCGCGACAGGTGCTTATGCGCACCGAACTGGACCGCATCGCCACGCACCCAAACCTGAGCCGTGACATGAGCGAGATGGTGGCGCGAATGCTGGGCGACTAGGTGCAGGCGACAAATGCGACCCTGCCCGCGACGCCCCATGGCGCGGCGGTCACTCCGCCGTTGCGGGGGCAGAACCAGACCCGGAAGGGCGTTCCAACAGCAGCGGCAGACTAACCCGGAATGCCGCGCCGCCCTGCCCGGGGACATAGTCGATATCGCCGCCAAGATTGTTCATGATCTCGCGGCAGATTGCCAAACCCAGCCCTGCCCCGCCCGCCTGCAACGAATCCGTCAACCGAGAGAATTTTTCAAAGATCAGGGCCTGTTTGTCGCGCGGAATACCGGACCCGTTATCAATGAAATCAACCTCGAGCATGGATTTGTGCTGCCGCACAATGATTTTCATCTGCGGGTCGGTCGCATCGCAATATTTCCGCGCATTTGACAGTATGTTGATAAACACCTGCGTCAGACGCCCGGGATCGGTGACAATCTCCACGTCTTCGGGATCACGGCTGCGCAGGATACGAAAGGTCCGCTGCGCCTGCACTGATTTGGACGCGGTGATGGATTTGTCGATCAGATCGCGCAAATTGACCGGCCGTATATCGAGCGACACCTGCCCGTGTTCCAGCACACTCAGGTCAAGCAAATCGTCCAGCAGCCGCGTCAGGCGGATGGATTCATCGTGGATAATGCGGGCAAAATGCGTCTGTTCCTGTGCGCTTAACCCGTCAGCATCCATCATGATTTCGGAAAATGCACGAATAGAGGTCATGGGCGTGCGCAGCTCGTGGCTGATCTGACTTAGAAAGGCATCTTTCTGGTCCGAGAGGGTGCGTAGCTTCTCATTCGCATCGCGCAATTTGCGCGCGGTGCGGGACAATTCCTCGGATTTCGCCTCCAGCTGACTGGAATATTCGATAATCTGCGCGGTTTCCGACGCCACCGCCATCAGATCCTCGACCGAGACAACTGTTGCACCAACCGTTTGCGAAATCATTGCATGCGCTGTTGCAGCGCCCACCGAACCTGACATCTTCAGTTCCAGCGCTTGCAGGAATTCCGGCGTAATGTCAGGCAGAAATCCGTTCTTGCCCTGCGCCTGTGCCTGCACACGGAAAAACGCCTGCCCTTCGCTGGCGCCCAATATGCGTTGCGCCATGGGCAACAGGTCCTCGGCTTGGGCGACGGGGTTGGTCCAGCTGCGCGCAGGGCCGGGGCGGTCGAAGATATTGACGAACAGCGCGCCCTGAACCCGTTCGATCGGGCTGGGCAGGCTTAACAGCGACCCAAGACAGAACGCCAGCGTATTCAGCGACAGCGACCAGAACAGCGCATGCAATAGCGGGTCCAGCGTTGTCAGCCCGAACAGGCTGTAGGGGCGCAGCCATGACTGGCCGAACAGGCCCTGATCCATCAGCGTTGCAGACAGCAGCACATCCGGCCCGAAACTGGGCAGAAACAGCGCGTAAAACCACAAGAACGTGCCAAGCCCGAGCCCCAGCGCGGCACCATTGCGACTTGCCCCGCGCCAGAACAACGCCCCCAACAACGCTGGAAGCACCTGTGCCACGCCAACAAAAGCCACAAGGCCAATGGCGGCCAGGGCTTCGGTCCCGCCGGAAATAATGTAATAGATATATCCCAGCCCCAGAACCAGACTGATGGACAAACGCCGCACACTCAGCACCAGCAAACGCATGTTTCCAGTGTCCAGATTTCGCGCCGCACGCAGCTTCAGCCACAATGGCACAACGATATGGTTGGACACCATCGTCGCCAGCGCAAGCGACGCCACAATGACCATGGAGGTTGCCGCCGAAAACCCGCCAAGAAACGACAGAAGCGCCAGACCATCCTGCCCCAGATGCAGCGGCAGCGTCAGCACGAACATGTCGGGATTGGCACCCTCGGGCATCAGTTCCATGCCGATCACGGCAATAGGCAACACAAATAGCGAAATCAGAAACAGGTATAGCGGGAATGCCCAACTGGCCGTTGCAAGGTGTTTGTCATCGATATTTTCAACCACGGTCACCTGAAACATGCGCGGCAGGCAGATGATCGCGATGGCAGACAGCAAAATCAGGCCGGTCCACCGACCCGGCTGGATTGTCCATTCCGGCAGGGCCTGCGCATCTATGCGCGTCAATATATCGGTGGGGCCGGATGCCACGAACCACACAACGAAAATACCCACGGCAATCAACGCAAGCAATTTGACCACCGCCTCGACCGCAATCGCGGTGACGACACCGTGATGCTGTTCATTCGCATCCAGATTGCGCGTGCCGAACGCGATGGTGAAAAACGTCAGGCCCGCGGCCACCCAGAATGCGATCAGGTTGCGATCTGCGGCAAGTGGGGCGCGCCCCGTATCTGACACAAATACCGTGAAGGACAGCGCGATCGACTGAAGTTGCAGCGCTATATACGGGGTTCCCGCTGCGACGCACAGCAGCGTTACGATAACCCCCAGAAGGTTCGACTTCCCGTAGCGTGCGGAAATCATGTCGGCGATGGATGTAACACGGTTTTCACGGCCAATGCGCACCAGTTTGCGCAACACCACCCACCACCCGACAAAGACCAGTGTCGGCCCCAGATAGATGGTCATGAATTCCAGCCCCGAACGCGCGGCGTAACCGACTGCGCCGTAAAACGTCCATGCTGTGCAATACACGGACAGGGACAGCGTATAAACCAAAGGCGAGCGCAACCACTTTGCCCGTCCCTGCAACGCGCTGCGTTCTGCGGCCGAGGCTACAATGAACAGGAAAATCACATAGGCGATGCAGGTCAGAACAAGCAGGTTGAACGACATGCCTAGCTGTCCTGCGAAATGGACGGGGGGGACTCAGGCTGGTGCTGCGGCATGGGGGTGACATGCGGGGGCGGCGGGCGCAAAGTGCGGCGCAACCATAGCGACATGATGAATGCGATCACAATCAACCCGATCCAGACGGCAAACAGATACACCGCCTCTGCCGCTGTCGCCGGGCTCTCCGAGCCCGAATCAAGTCGCATCAGCGGAAGCAGCAACAACACCAACCCGATGACCGGCAGCATTCGCGCCGCATCCATAAGCCGCCGCATGCGGTAACTGTCGCGGGCCAGAAACTGTGTGCTGCGGGACGGAAGTTTCATGGACCCGCCATTTCACGAACCGCCGCAACCACGTCTGAATTCGCAAACGGCTTGGTCATAAAGCGGGTGACGCCCAGACGCTCGGCTTCTTCGCGGTCGGCTGTTTGTCCTTTGGCCGTCAGCATCAGCACGGGCATGGCCTGTGTGACCGGATCGGCGCGCAATGCCTTCAGAATGTCAAAACCGCTGACATCAGGCAGCATCAGGTCAAGGATCAGTAAATCCGGGGGGTTCGCCTGCAAATCACCGATAGCCGCAATCCCGTCGGCTGTTACATCGACATGCCAGCCGTTTCGCGTCAGGATGAACCTTATCGCCTCCGATATGTTGGGCTCGTCTTCGACCACGACCACGCGCTTGTCCATTACGGTTTCCCCCCCGTCATCGGCGGCAACGCTAGAATTGCGGCGCCTGATCTTGCGTCACGCAACAGGACAGGTCGACCGGACCAGTTGCGCGCCCATACAGTCCAGCCCCCCTCCCAAGTGGTGCCGAGCTACAGTTTTATCCTGCATTCCATCCTATCTGTCAAAGTCCGATCTTGCCGTTCATGCAAAAGCGACAAGTATGGACGGCTCGCGCCGTGCAGGACAATCGGCCTGTGCGCAGGTCCGGCATGTTCCGCCAACAATCAGGGGTTGAGCATCCGCCGGTATCGCAGGGCCGGCCTGTGCCACGATCAGCATTGTCGATTGCATCACTGGCGGGTAGTCGAAACTTGGCGGCGCATCGGATGCGCATATCGCATAGGCGGTGAAGTGCCGCCCCAAGCGCCCATCTGTCAGAAGATGCACACGAAACGCACGTCCGGGACTGTGCTGCGCCTGATACAGCGGCCATAGCGGGCACGCCCCGCCGAAACGCGGCATGGGAAAACCGTCAATGGCCCGACGCAGCACCAATGTGCCGGAACCATCACAAACGGCCAGTCCGGTCGCCGGAACACCACGCTTGCGCGCCGCCTCGGTGGGCAACATGGCCAGCCGCCTTAGAACCTGTTGCAAAGGCACGCCAAAACGCGCGGCCAACAGATCAGGGGCCATGCCCACCTCTGTCAGCGCATCCAAAAATACATCCAGCGGAAGCGCGCGTGCATCGTCTTGAAGGCGGGCCAGCCATTGCAAGGCCAAACTGCGCGATGCATCCGAGGACAGCTCGACCTGCCCATCCACCAAATCCGGCAACGCCCCCTGATTTCCGTCCTCCAGCGCAGGAAGGTGAAACCCGAGACGCGCCAACCATGCCTCGACTTCTTCCTGCGGGGCGGCAAGTCCGCTTTCAGTGTCGTCGGCAGCATCAAGATAATTGACCAGCGCCACCGCCCCCTCGGCCAGCCGCTTGGAGTCGTTTAGAATATTCGCGTGGAACCGCGCCTGCCATTCCGGCGCGATCTCGCCCCCGTCATTCAGGATTGCCGCCGTCGATTGCACAGATGTCACAGCCGAAATAATTTCATGCAGCGCGGCCCCCAGATAGGGATCATGCGTCATGCGGTCACTTAGCTGCTCGACCACGCGTTCCAGTGTTTCCACGCGGGCCTGTGTTTCCGCCAAAACCTTGGCCCAACCGGGAAACCGTCCTGTAAATTCATCGACTCTTTCCAGATCGACGATGTCGGTATCGGCGCGCAATGCCGCCGCACGCGCACCTTCGACAAACCGGATATCATTGTCCTGAACCAGTGAATCTTCGGACACCCCAAGGGCTTGCGCCACGGCATGCAGCAATGGCGGGCTGACCTTGCGGCGGTTATGTTCAATAAGGTTCATATAGGATGGCGACACACCCACCATCTGCGCCAGATCAGACTGGCGCAAGCCACGCAAATTGCGCCTTGCGCGAATGCGTGTTCCTGTAAGACTGGATTTTGACACGATAGCGCCCCCCCGACAAAGGAACTTTACAAAACTTTACAGTGATGGAAAGAGAAATTCCCGCTGATGTGCCGCGTCCATGCGCGGGCGGCTGCGCGTTTTCGGCACGGGATCGGGAAAACCATGCTTCACACCGGGGCCACACTACCGTATAAGCGGGCCGGAAATGGGGTGTTCTGTACGCCCTTGTCAGTTATGTCAGCATATCGAGGACCATATGGATCAGACCCGCAATGACGCCGATGTAGCCTTTATCAAAGCCCTTGCGGAACTTCTGAACGAGAATGATCTGTCCGAGCTTAGCGTGAAGCGCGAATATGGTGAAAAAGACAGTCTGAATGTGCGCGTGTCCAAAATGATGGCGCAGCAATTTGTTACGGCAGCACCTGCGCCACACCCTCAGGCTACGGCAATGCCGACCCACGCCCCGCAAACAGCAGCCCCGGCACCGGACTCAAGCGCCGCCGCCGATCCTGCGCAACACCCCGGCGCAGTTGCCAGCCCGATGGTCGGAACCGCCTATCTGGCACCCGAACCGGGCAGTGCGAATTTTGTCGCAATCGGGGATCAGGTCAGCGAAGGGGACACGTTGCTGATTATCGAAGCCATGAAAACCATGAACCATATTCCTGCGCCGCGCGCCGGTGTGGTCAAGCGCATTCTGGTCGCCGATGGCAGTCCGGTCGAATATGGCGCGCCGCTGATGATCATCGAATAAGGCGCATGTGATGTTTCAGAAAATCCTGATAGCCAATCGCGGGGAAATCGCGCTGCGCGTTATTCGCGCATGCCGCGAAATGGGTATCGCGTCCGTCGCCGTGCATTCCACCGCAGATTCTGATGCGATGCATGTTCGTATGGCCGATGAGGCCATCTGCATCGGTCCGCCTCCGTCAGGCCAAAGCTACCTGTCTGTTCCCGCAATTATTTCTGCATGCGAAATTTCGGGGGCGGATGCGATTCACCCCGGCTACGGGTTCCTGTCGGAAAATGCAGCTTTCGTGCAGGTGGTTGAAGATCACGACATTACCTTCATCGGCCCGTCGGCGGAACATATCCGCATGATGGGCGACAAGATCACCGCCAAGGACACCATGAAGGCACTGGGCGTGCCATGTGTTCCCGGATCGGATGGTGGCGTTGCCGATCTTGAAACTGCGAAAACAGTTGCGGCGGAAATCGGATATCCGGTTATCATCAAGGCCACAGCAGGCGGTGGCGGGCGCGGCATGAAGCAGGCGCATAACCCGTCCGAGCTGGAATCCGCCTTCCGCACAGCCCGATCCGAGGCGAAAGCCGCCTTCGGCAATGATGAAGTCTATATCGAGAAGTATCTAAGCACCCCCCGCCATATCGAGGTTCAGGTGTTTGGCGATGGCAAGGGCAATGCCGTTCATCTGGGCGAACGCGACTGTTCCCTACAGCGCCGCCACCAGAAAGTTCTGGAAGAAGCGCCCAGCCCCGCCATTGATACGGAAACGCGCGCGCGCATTGGCCAGACCTGCGCCGAGGCAGTGGCCCGCATCGGCTATCGCGGTGCCGGCACAATCGAATTCCTGTATGAGAATGATGAATTCTATTTCATCGAAATGAACACCCGCTTGCAGGTCGAACACCCTGTGACCGAAGCAATCTTTGGCGTCGATCTGGTGCGCGAACAGATCCGCGTTGCGGCAGGGGCGGATTTGTCCTTTGCGCAAGACGATCTTCAGGTGCTGGGTCACGCGGTCGAAGTGCGTATCAATGCTGAAAAGCTGCCCAACTTCACCCCCTGCCCCGGTCGGGTAAATACCTATCACGCGCCGGGGGGGTTGGGCGTCCGGATGGATTCAGCGCTGTATTCGGGCTATTCCATCCCGCCCTATTATGACAGCCTAATTGCCAAACTTATCGTCCATGGTCGTGACCGCCCCGAAGCGCTTGCGCGATTGAACCGCGCCTTGGGCGAATTGATCATCGACGGCGTTGACAGTTCAGTCCCGCTGTTCCGTGCGCTTCTGGAACAAGATGATGTGCTGACAGGAAACTATAACATCCACTGGTTGGAGAAGTTTCTGGCGCAAGCGCTGGACGCAAAATAGTGACGATATAAGGCGCGCAGGCAATCCCGTCAGGAATGTGCCTGCGCCCAACGAAACAGCATGTCCTGCTGCATGTTGCGCGCGGTACGCGCCCAGGCCGCTGTGCCATCAGGGCGATCCATATCGCCCCCCGCGACCTGCGACCGGCGCGACAGATCTGCCGAACACATGGCAAAAGCCAGATCACGCCCGCCTGGTGCCGCGACATAGCCGCCAAGTGCGGACACAAAGTAAAGTGTTCCCGTCTTGGCGCGCACATCTATTCCGGGGTTCGACATGATATTTCCGTTGGCATCGCGCAACGGGTGTTCACGCAACAACCCGCGAAGCACGCCTTCCTGCCCCGCACGCCGGAACATATTGCACAGATCGACCATGGACACGCGCGATGCGGCCCCAAGGCCGGAATGGTCCACAAGGCGCGCACTTGACATGCCATAACGCGCCCGCGCCCAATCTGACATCTGGCTTGCAGAGGCCGCCAGACTGCGCGGCGCGACACCGGCCTGAACGGCACTGGCCATCATGCCCACGGCCTCGGCCGTGATATTCGTTGAAAACCGCAATGTGTCGCGCAGCACTTCCGTCAACACCTTGGAGCGATGCTCGACCAACACCCGCCCATCGGGCACGGCTTGCATCACCTGCGGGGCGGGCAGCGTTATCCCCTGACCAGTGCCAAGCGCGCGAAGCACCTCGCCTGCATAAAGTTCGGGGTGGCGCACAGGCAGCCAGCGCGACCCGCTATTGCCCAAAGCGCCGCGCGCAACCGTCCATGAATCCTGCGTCTGGCTGCGGCTGTAGGTATATAGGGGGCTGGAGCGGTTGACGACCTGCATACGCGCCATCTGCACGGCGGGCCGGTGCCTGTCAGACCGTCCGTCCATGGTCACGGTGTAGTCATTGCCCGCGCGCGTCCAGCCGAAATGCACCCGATTAAAATTCAGGTTCAGCCCCGACACCGTGGCGTTATATCCGGCTTGCGGGGCCTGATCATTGGCGATCTGTTCCACGAATGGCAATGCGCCGCCCCAAACAAGAAAGCGCCCCTCGACGCGCTGCACACCTGCGCCACGCAATTCGGCGGCCATGCGCGCCAGATCATCCGTGTCCAACAACGGATCACCGCCGCCCGCCAGCACCAGATCCCCGCGCAACACGCCATCTGCAATGGTGCCGCTGGTCATCAGCCGGGTCCGGAACTGATAGGCCCCGCCCAAGGTATCCAGCGCATACAAGCTGGTCAGGGTTTTGGCGACACTGGCAGGCGGCAGGGCTGTATTCCCGCCGCGACCTTCCAGCAAATTGCCGCTGCCCATATCCATGACGGCATAGGACAGATCCCCCCCAAGCCCCGCGCGCGAAACAATACGGTCGGCTGGCTGTGCAGGCCGTTCCTGCGGACGGCGAGAGCGCTCTGGCGCTTCGGCACATGCTGGCAGAGCACATAGCGCACCGCCCCCAACCAGCAGGCGCAAAACACTGCGCCGGTCCCCTTCTGCCCCCCAAATCATTCAACCATCCCCGTTACACCACATGAACCAATCAAACACGCGCCCCCCCAAGAACCCGCATCATGAAAGCTTAACCAATTTTCAGGATCAAGTTAAAGAAATTCCCTGCCATCCGCGCCACAAAACAATGTGTTTCGCCATTGGCAATATTGAACTAACCCCAAAATCCGGCAGCGCGCAGCTGCGTCGAGGAAATGTCGCGCATAGGAATCGTGATGTAGCACCATGCGGGGGCATCGATATGCGCCAGTTGCATTGCCCGCGCTGGCAGGATGCGCCTGGCCGCATAGGCGCGCGCGGCAACCGACGACAGCGCACGCCGTTGCTGGCCGGGACGGGCGATCACGGCGACCGGCACATGGTCCATGATCCAGCGCCAGTTTTCCCAGTGATGGAACCCCGCCAGATTATCCGCGCCCATGATCCATACAAACCGCCGGTCCGGATATATCTGCATCAACCGCTGAAGCGTATCCGCCGTGTAGCGCGTGCCAAGCTGCGCCTCGGCGGTGGTGATATCGACGCGCGGATGCGACATCAATTCACGCGCCCGCGCAATCCTTTGGTCCATAGGTGCCGGGCCATTCACCTTTAGCGGATTGCCCGGCGACACCAACCACCAGACGCGGTTCAGCCCGAAGGCGCGCAGCGCATGGCGCGTCACATGCGCATGTCCGTCATGTGCAGGATCGAAAGACCCGCCAAACAGGCCGATAGCCGCCCCTTTGGGCGCGAATGGCAGCAGGTGGCGGGCAATGACAGGCAAGGCGCAAACCTTATCGTTCAGAAACAACAGCTTTGCGACATACGCGCCCGCACCGGCAAACACAAGCTGCGCGTCCGACCCGCAAACCACAAACAATCAAGGTGTTGGTGAAGGTGGTACCGCCTCCCCGGCTTGAACGGGGGACCTCTGGATCCACAATCCAGCGCTCTAACCAACTGAGCTAAGGCGGCACTGCGGGCGATTTAGCGCTGCTGGCGCACGAATGCAATAGGGCATGTGCTTGAAAAATCGCTACACTGCGCGTATCGCAACGACCAAGACAGTGTGCAATGCCCCGATCGGGGCTTTGCATGCGACTGAACAAGGCACCAGCGGTGCCATTATAGCAGGCAGTCTGGCCAATGGATCAGGCGTAAACAAGGATGTGGGAAAATGGGAATCAACACCGAAAGCGATATCTCCGCGAATCTGCAAATCGGGCCTACGACAATGGGGATGGTCCGCATTTATGTCGCAGGCGATGGCATCGATCTGCCGCTTGATTTCGACCCGGAAGAAGCCGAAGAAATCGCGCAGGAATTGCGCACAGCCGCAGCAGGTGCCCGTAAAATGGCGGAAGCGGCAAAAGCGAAGAAGAAATAGGACTGTCGCGCCGGTTGCTACATCGAAAAACGGGACAGACCCTGCAAGCCTGTCCCGCCACGATGTCCATAAACGCACGGCCAAGCCGCGCCATAACTGCTTCAAGGCATCAGCTCTGCGCGTTTCGGCATCCTGCTTGCGCGGGCTGTTGCGTCAGATCAGCATGATCCGCGCCATTCCGGTCGCGGTCTGGTAATTGCAACGCACCTCGATCTGTGTGCCGCTGCGGGTGACACGCAGCATAACATCGCGCGCGTCCTGCCCGTCCGGACCCGTTACGCTGCGCGAACCTGCAACGCCCTGAACCTCCAGACCGCGATCCTGTCCCGCAGCGATGCAAGCCTGCTCTGCGTCAGCGCCGCCCATCGGCTGGATATCCGATTGCGGGGCAACCGACGCTGGCGCAGGAATAACCCTGTTCGGGCCAGTTGCCATTGGCGCACCCATGCACCCTGCAAGGACAAGCACGAGGGCCATACCGCCTGCGCTTCGTGTCATGCGCTGAAACCGTGTTTTTGTCATGCTACTGCTCCAAATTCTGTCAGGTGCCCGCTTGCAACAGATCCTCTGCCGCGGCGCGGGCTGCTGGCGTTATCGTATCACCCGACAGCATTCTTGCAATCTCCTGAACACGGTCATCGGCGGAAAGCGGCACAACACGCGACAAGGTAATGTCATTGTGAAGCTGCTTCTCGACACGCCAATGATGGGCACCAAGGGCGGCAACCTGCGGCGAATGGGTGACAACCAGCACCTGCGCCCCATCGGCAAGGGCGCGCAACCTGCGGCCCACGGCATCAGCTGTGGCCCCGCCAACCCCGCGGTCGATCTCATCAAAAATCATGGTAACACCCGCAGCGCCACGGGCCAGACAGACCTTCAGTGCCAGCAAAAAGCGCGACAATTCCCCGCCGGACGCAATCCGCGACAACGGGCCAGCCGGTGCGCCAGGGTTGGTTGCGACTTCAAACGTTACCGAATCCGCGCCATCAGGGCCGGGGTCATCGGATATGACGACTGTGGTGAAAATCGCGCGCTCCAGCTTCAGGGGTGCCAGTTCACGCGCCATATCTGCATCAAGGCGCTGCGCCGCGTCCTGTCGCGCCGCACTCAGGGCGCGCGCTGCCCCTTCATAGGCGGCGCGCGCGTCCCCCTCGGCGCGGGCGAGTTCAGCCATATGTTGCGCGCCGTTGTCCAACGCGGCCAGACGCTGGCGCAATGTGGCAGCGAAATCGCCCAGATCATCGGGCAGGACGGAATGCTTGCGCGCCAAACCACGCAGACTGAACAAGCGGTCCTCGACGGCCTCCAACTCCATCGGATTGACATCCAGCGCGTCAAGGCAGGCCTCGACGCCGTTTTGCGCCTCGCCCAAAGCGTCCATGGCGCGGCCAAGGGCCTCCAGCGGGGTGTCAAGGCGTCCCTCAACTTCGGGGGCCGCCCCTTCAAGCCAGCGCGTTGCATCGACCAGCATGCGCTCTGCCCCCTCTCCGGACAGGGCGGCAAGGGCGCGCGCAACATCACCTTTCAGCTTTTGTGCGGCCTGCATCAGACGGCGGCGGGAATCCAGCGTGACTTCTTCACCAGGTTCAGGGGCCAGCGCATCCAGCTCTGCCACGGCATGGCGCAGAAAATCTTCCTCGGCCTTGACTTCGGCCAGACGTGCGGCCGCACTCTCATGGGCCTTGCGCGCCTTGCGCAAATCGGACCACGCGCTGCGGGTGGCAGCAATCTTGTCGGAAACGCCCGCATAGGCATCCAGCAAGTCACGATGCCCGCGCGGGTTCAACAATCCGCGGTCATCTTGTTGCCCGTGCAATTCGACCAGTGTTTCCGACAGGGCGCGCAGCACCTCGCCCGAGGCACGGCGGTCATTCACCCACGCAGTCTTGCGTCCGTCGCGCGCGTTGACCCGCCGCAGCAATAGCGTATCGGATGGTGCGAAACCCGCATCTGCCAGAATGGCTTGCGCAGGGTGTTCAGGGCCTAGCGCGAATTCGGCCACCACCTCGCCTTGCTCGGCGCCCTGCCGAACCAGATCCGCACGGCCGCGCCACCCCAGAACGAAGCCCAGACTGTCCAGCAGGATGGATTTTCCGGCACCTGTTTCACCTGTCAACACATTCAAGCCCGGCTGAAACACCAGTTCCAGCCGGTCAATGATCAACATGTCCCGAATATCAAGCGAAAGCAGCATAGGCGCGCCCCTAGTCCTTAACTGACATGGGCGGTATCAGATCCAGTCCCCGCGCACGGCCTGACGATAGATGCGGCTTAACCACCCCTCACCGCTATCGGACGGTTCCAGCCCCTGTCCGGTCAGCAATGCAAAAGTATCCTGATAGAAGGGGTTCGCCTCGAAGTTATAGCCCAAAATGGCAGCGGCCGTCTGCGCCTCGCCGCGCAGGCCAAGCGACAAATAGGATTCAACCAGCCGGTGCAACGCTTCCGGGGTATGGGTTGATGTCTGGAAATCCTCGACAACGACGCGGAAGCGGTTGATCGCCGCGTTGTAATTGCCGCGTTTCAGGTAATAGCGCCCGATTTCCATTTCCTTGGCGGCCAGATGGTCAAAGGCCAGTTCAAACTTCAGCACAGCAGAACGCGCGTAATCGGTGTCTGGGTAATCCTCGATCACGCGGCGCAGGTGTTGCAGGGCCTGAAACGTAACGCCTTGGTCACGCCCGACTTCATCCACCTGATCATAGAATGACAACGCCAGCAGATATGCTGCATAGGGCGCTTCTTCATCATTCGGATACATATCCAGAAAACGCTGTGCGGCGGCACGGCTGTCTTCGTATTCGCGGCTGCGGTGATGCGCATAGGCTTGCATGATCAACGCACGGCGCGCCCATTCAGTATAAGGGTAAAGCCGTTCGATTTCCTGGAAATAGCGTAGCGATCCAGATGACCGACGCGAGGTTTCCAGTTCATATTCACCGCGTTGGTAGATTTCTTCGGCGGTGAAACCGGATAATGATTCGTCAGGACCAGTGTTGCGGTTACACGCCCCCAGTGCTGCCAAAACTGCAATACCTATTGCAAAACTCCGAAAGCTTGCCCGCGAAATCATCTTGGCACTACCCCATCCCATCAAAGAGTGCCTTTGTCCTAGCACATAAAAAACCAAGGCGCAAAACGCCTTTTTGCCCAATTTGCCCCTGCGATGCCCCGAAAGGTTACGCAGACAGCGGCATATCCTTCTCGCTTAGATTTGCGCCCGGCAGGCGGGCGACATTATGCGCCTCGCAGGGGACAATTTCGTAGTTCTCCGGATCGGAAAACAGCGCCTGAAGCAGCTTGCCGGTCAAGGCGTGTCCAGCCTTGATACCTTCATAGCGCCCGATGATGGAATGGCCCGCAACATACAGATCCCCCATCGCATCCAGCATCTTGTGACGCACAGGTTCATCCGCGCGGCGCAATCCGCCCGGTGTCAGGACCGCGCCGCTGTCGAACACGACTGCATTGTCCAATGTGCCGCCAAGCGCCAGACCATTGGCCTGCATCACTTCTACGTCTGCACGCATGCAGAATGTGCGGCAATCGCTAAGTTCGCGCAAAAACGCACCGTTATACATTTCCAATGACTGGCGCTGAAAACCGATTGCCTCATCCGCGAAGTCGATCTCGAACGTCAGTTCCAGACCATCGGCTGGCAACAGGCTGGCGCGCGCACCGTTACATTCCACAGTGACAGGACGCAGAACACGCACAACGCGCACAGGTGCGTCGCATTGCACCAGTCCCGCAGCAAGTATGCGCGCGACAAACGGGGCGGCGCTACCGTCCAGAATTGGAACTTCGGGACCGTCAATTTCAATCCGAAGATTATGAACCCCGCAGCCGTGCAGCGCGGCCATCAAATGCTCGATCGTGCTGACCGATGCGCCCGCGTCATTTTGCAAGACAGTGCACAAGCTGGCTTCGACCCAGTTTTCGGGCGTCACTGCGATGACATTATCGGTCTCTACAATATCGGTGCGGACAAATGTCAGGCCATGATCTGCCTTTGCGGGGCACAATGTCAGACGGACAGGAACCCCGCTATGAAGTCCTGTTCCAACGATACTGACATGTTTCGCTAAGGTTTGTTGCATACTGTCCGCCACTCTGTCCGCGTTTTACTGCACCTTACTGGCGCTTGCCCTTAACTAACCGCTAGAATGCTGCAGGTGCAATTCACAGATTGTGACCCTTTGTAACAATAGGCCGCGCATTGGGCAGGTTCTTGCACATGAAATTCCGCGCCGCGCAACGTCTTGTATTCAATACGCAAAAAGACCGGCATTGCCGGTCTTTTCACAAATGGTCAAAATTGAAAGTTACCTTGTCAATTCGCCTGACGACGCAGGAAGGCAGGAATTTCGATACGCTCGTCCGATGCAGCAGGGGCTTGCTCTTCGTCGTATTGATGCATTGGCGGCGACACGCGACGCTGCGCGGCAGATGCCGGACCGTCATTTCCGTGCCCTGCCATACGGCTGATCAACGATCCGATCCCGAAGCGTGACCCGCCCCGATCCCCTTCCGATGCAGGTGCGGCAAGTGCGGCAGGACGCGGGCGTGGTGCCGGATGTTCCGGCCCTTTTTGAACGGCACGCTGCAAACGGGCCAGTGTTTCTGGCGAAGGGGTGCCGGGCGCATTGCGACGTGGCGCTGTGAACTGCGCGGCGGGATGCGCATTCTGCCCGTTGTCAAAGACCGAGTCGATGTCAAACCCGTCATCTTGCATATGGTCATGATAAGCGGCTGCATCATTCCGGTCATGCGCCGCATGACGCGGCTGCGGGGCGTGCACTTCTTGCGGGTGCGGTGCTGGCTGAGGTTCATAGCGCGCAGGCTCCGGATTTGCGGGGCGCATCGCCTCGCGCGCGAACAGGTTCTGCTGCTCCGGCTCAGGGCGGGCATGGGGTTCCGCACGCTGTGGCTGGTATTGCGGCTGGTAATGCTGCGGTTGCGGTTGTGGTTGTGGCTGCGCATGGTTTGCCTGTGCAACGGCAGGTGCCGGCTGTTGTTCAACCGGCTGCGGCGCGGGTTCCGCAGGGCGTGCAGCACGTTCCGGCGCGGGCACGGGTGTCGACAGGCTGCGGCGCGGCAGGTCTTCTGCTTGCGCATTCTGAACCGCATCTATGCCGGTCGCCACAACGGACACGCGCAACGCGCCTTCCATTGCGGGGTCCAGCGTCGAGCCCACGATGATGTTCGCCTCGGGGTCGACCTTCTCGCGAATGCGGTTTGCGGCTTCGTCCAACTCGAACAATGTCAGGTCGTAGCCACCGGTGATATTGATCAAAACACCGCGTGCGCCATGCAGGCTGATTTCGTCCAGCAGCGGGTTGGCAATCGCTTTCTCTGCGGCCTGAACGGCACGGTCTTCGCCCGTTGCCTCGCCGGTGCCCATCATGGCCTTGCCCATCTCGTCCATCACGGCGCGCACATCGGCAAAGTCCAGGTTGATCAGGCCGGGGCGCACCATCAGGTCGGTCACGCCTTTGACACCCTGATACAGCACATCATCCGCCATGGCGAAGGCTTCGGTGAAGGTGGTCTTTTCGTTTGCCAGACGGAACAGGTTCTGGTTGGGGATAATAATCAGCGTATCAACCACCTTTTGCAACGCTTCCACGCCTTCTTCGGCCTGACGCATGCGCTTGGCGCCTTCAAACTGGAAGGGTTTGGTCACCACGCCCACTGTCAGGACGCCCAGTTCGCGCGCGGCCTGCGCGATAATAGGCGCAGCCCCTGTGCCGGTGCCACCGCCCATACCGGCAGTGATAAAGCACATATGCGAACCGGCCAGATGGTCGATTATTTCCTCGATGGTTTCCTCGGCGGCAGCGCAACCGACAGAAGGGCGTGCGCCCGCGCCCAGACCTTCGGTGATTTTCACACCCATCTGGATGCGACCGGGGGCCTTGTTCTGCTGAAGGGCTTGCGCATCGGTATTGGCGACGACGAAATCGACGCCCTCCAACTGCTTGTCGATCATGTTATTGACCGCATTGCCACCTGCGCCGCCCACACCGAATACGGTAATTCTGGGGGCCAGCTCCTGATGAGTATCAGTTTCTACGAAATTCAATGCCATGATCACTCCGCCTCGTTTTTTCCGAACCCTGCCCGCCAATGTCCCGCGTCAGGGTGCTGGTTTTGCTTGAATCTACAGTGCTTCGCTCCTTAGGTCATCAAAAAAGTCACTTTTCTGCACCAAATATGGCAATTTTTTCATCCAGACTCACTGGATTTCAACAAACACGACACATATTGCGGCTACCAGTTGTCCTTGAACCACTTGACAGCCCGCCGCAGCGACCGCGCCGGATAGTTTTGGGCAGGCAAGTCGAAATCCCACCACTCATCCTGCGGGCTGGTCGCAAGCAGGCTCAGACCGACAGAGCCGGAAAATGACGGGCCGGATGCCGCTTGCGGCAAGCCGCGCACGCGCACCGGACGGCCCAGACGCACCTGCTGGCCGAATATCCGCGCGGCCAGCCCGTCGATGCCCGGGATCTGGGCGCCACCGCCGGTCAGGACAACCTGCTGGCTGGGCAAATAGCCAAACCCTGCCGCATCCAGTCGCGCGCGCACATCTTCCAGTATCTCTTCAATCCGGGGGCGCATTATGCCAATCAGTTCGGCGCGGCTGACAGTGCGCCGGTCTTTTTCCCAATCGCCGGAATTCCCGCCGATCTCGATCATCTCTCGGTCATCCATCGATGTGGCCTGCACACCGCCGTGAACCGTCTTGATGCGTTCGGCGGTCGTCATGTCCACCTGCAACCCCTTGGCAATGTCCAGCGTCACATGCGCGCCGCCCAATCGCACGGTATCGGCGAAGATCATGTGCTTCTTGATGAAGATGGAAACGCCAGACGTGCCCGCCCCCAGATCGACACAGGCCGCACCCAGTTCCTTTTCATCCTCGACCAGTGCCGCCATGCCGCTTGCATATCCACTGGCAACGATACCCGCCAGTTCGACATCACAGCGTTTCAGGCAGTTGCAGATATTTTGCACAAGCGAGGTATCGATCGTCACCATATGCATATCGCAGGCAAGCTGCTGGCCAATCTGGCCGCGCGGGTCCGACAGTCCGGTGCGATGATCCAATGCGAAATTGATAGGTTGCGCATGCAACACATCACGACCCACGCCAAAATCAGGCACGTCACAGGCCGCCATCACCCGCGAGATGTCATTTTCAACGACTGTCGTGCCCTCGACATCAACCTCGCCAGCCAGCCCATAGGACCGGATTGCGCCGCCGGACACGCATACGATGACATGGTCAACGCGGGTCTGCGCCATCTTCTGGGCGGCCTGAAGGGCTGTGCGCAATGCGGTTTCGGTTTCGGACATCGCGGCAATTTCACCCAGACGCACACCGCGCGACCGCGTCGTACCCGCACCGATTACACGAAATCCGGCCTGCCCGCCCAGGTTTCCAATCGTTGCCGCCTTCGGCTCGGGGCTTGTCGGGTCCACCTTCAGGACAAGTGCGGCGACCTTGTATGTGCCGATATCAAGAACGGCGATCACGCCGCGTTGCATTGCTGCACGGCGCATTTGCCGCATGGCCCGTTGCGAGGAGTAGGGATCTATCATTACTGCAATGCCTCCGTGTTTTGAGAGCGGATTGCGCGGATTGTCTCCATCGCGCCCTCACTTATTTGCAAGACCGGACGCGCGGGGTTGCGCATGTCAGCGGCAATCAGGTCACGCGCCAGCAAATCCTGCGCCTGTTCCAGCGCGATGACATGCTCTAGCGCTGCAATCGCGCCGGTTTCGGGTAATTTGATACGCTGGTCACGGTCCAGAACCACATCCCAGCGGCGTTCACCAACACGCACAAGGCCGTGGACGCGCTGGCCAAGGGGGGATGCGGCATCAAACAGGTCCAGCGCTTCGGGAACATGCGCATTGCCGCCCTGCCCCGATATAACCGGCAGATCCGCAAGCGCGGACCGGTCCGGCGCGAACCCGATACGCATGCCTTCTATGTCCAGCACTTCCAGCCCTTCGGCCGACCGGAACAGGATGACAGGGACACGTTCCGTAACCGAAACCGACAAGACGCCGTCTTGCATAAGTCGCAGATCGGCGACCAGAATTGCATCAAGCAACTCTATCCGCGCGCTCAGTTCATCCAGATCAAGCCGCCACGACGATTTTGGCAGTTCCGGTTCCAGTGCGGTGCGAATTGCATCTTCCAACTCGGGGGCAAGATCGGGCAGACGAAGTTCGCTGACCATGAAATCCGGACGATCCACGAAGGCGGAATAGGCGGCTTCTGCCTGCGCGACCATCGCCAGGCGCCGGTCCTCGCTGGACAGGGTCAGCGCGGCGGCAACCAGACAGGCCACAATCGGCAATCCGATCTTGATTGCACGGCGATATATAGGTGTCAGCCAGACCCGCTGTATCCGGTAGGACAGGCGACTGGGCAGGTGCGATCTACGGCGCGGCTTGGCTGCAGACCGGTGCGGGCGCGAATTTACTGGCGGCGGGGCTGCAATGGGCTGGCGTGGTTGTGCCGTGCGCTGCGCCGGCGGTCGGGTGCGGATTTCCGCATCAGCGGATTGCCCGACAGCGCCATCAGGCGACCATGATGCGGCTTCACGGGCGCGCAAGGTGTCATCAAGACGGGTGAACCCATGCTGCGGCATGGATCGTGGCGGGGCCATATCCACAGATGACAGCGGCACCGGCGCGACGGCCACCACATCCGGCAGGGGCACACCGGTCAGAATATCCTCTCGTGCGTATTCATCCGCGCGGGTGGCGCCAAGATGGTCCCAGAAGCTGAGTTCCGGTGAAGTCGCCGAAAGCGGGGCATCCCCGTCATGGGTGTCTATATGATGGCTGGACAATCCATCATCACGGTCGCGGTCAAAGGGGTCTACCGGTCGCATGATGCATCCTCGACCATCCAGCGGCACAGATCGGCGAAACTGGTTCCGCAATGCGCGGCCTGCTCCGGTACAAGCGATGTCGGTGTCATTCCGGGTTGCGTGTTCAGTTCCAGCAGGATCAACCCGTCAAGGCCGCGCCCTTCGTCCCAACGAAAATCGGTGCGGGTCACGCCGCGACACCCCAGAACCTGATGGGCGCGCAACGCGTAATCCAGACAGGCTGCGTGTATTTCGGCGGGAATATCGGCAGGCACCACATGACGAGAGCCGCCGGGGCGGTATTTGGCGTCATAGTCATACCAGCCATCGGTCACGATATCCGTGACTGTCAGCGCGCGGTCACCCACAACTGTGGTGGTCAGTTCGCGCCCCGGAGCGAATGCCTCGACCATGACAAGTGCGGGCATTTCCTGCCCAAGCTGCGGGGGGGTATTTGCCCCGTCATTGACCAGATAGACGCCGACGCTGGACCCTTCGTTATTGGGTTTGACCACATATGGCGGTTCCATAAGGTGGCGCGCCATCACGTCCGCTTTCGGGGCGATCAGGCTGGGCAGGACCGGCAGGCCCGCAGACATAAACGCGGCCTTCGCGCGCTCCTTGTCCATCGCAAGGGCCGAAGCCATGACACCTGAATGGGTATAGGGAATGCGCAGCCATTCCAGAATGCCCTGAACACACCCGTCCTCGCCGAAACGGCCATGCAATGCGTTGAAAACAATATCGGGTGCAATATCAACCAGACGCTGCGCCACATCGCTGCGCGCGTCCAGTTCGATCACTTCGTATCCCGCCACCCGCAGCGCCTGCGCGCATTCATGCCCTGATGACAGCGAAACCTCCCGCTCGGCCGAGAGTCCGCCCTTCAGAACACATACTCGGGGGGCTGCCCTGCTCGACATGCCCATTCCCACTGCCTCTGGGCCTTTGTGGCCCTTTTTGCCCCATTTTCGGGGTGTTTATTGTGTATTCACCGCGCCAGTTACAAGTTCAACCGGCGGCAGATCCATGTCGGGCAAGCTGTCGCCGACCCGCATGATTTCCCAGTGTAGCGAAATACCGCGCGCTTGCAAAACCCTTTTTCGCACTTCTTCGCCCAACCCCTCCAATTCGGCGGCAGTTGCGCCACCGGCATTGATCAAAAAGTTGGGATGTTTGGGCGACATCTGCGCGCCCCCCATGCGTGCGCCGCGCAAGCCCGCATCCTCGATGACCTTCCACGCTTTCAGGTCATGCACATCATCCTCGCGTCCGGTCGAGCTGAATCCGGCAGGGTTGCGGAATGTTGACCCGGCACTGCGGTCCTTGGTGGGCTGTGTCGCGTCGCGGCGGGCAAGCTGCTCGGTCATGCGCGCGTGCAACATGTCGGGATCGGCGGCAGGCGCATTGAACCGGGCCTGTGTTATGACCATGCCTTCTGGCAAATCGGACTGCCGGTATGCCAGATTCAGCGCGCTGGCGGGCAGGACATGTCGGTCACCTGCACGGTCAATGGCGGTCACATCGATCAAACGATCGGCGACATAGGTGCCGTAGCACCCCGCATTCATGCGCACAGCCCCACCGACACTGCCCGGAATGGTGCGCAAAAACGTCAGGTCACGCCCGGCATCTGCGGCTTTGCGGGCGACATGCGCATCCAGCGCGGCGGCCCCTGCGGTAACGGTATCGGCTGCATCAATAGCGTTGAACCCGCGCCCCAGCCGGATGACCACCGCGCGGATACCACCGTCACGAACAATCAGGTTTGACCCGACCCCCATGGGAAACACGGCAATGTCAGGATCAAGCTGGCGCAAGAAGGTGCGCAGGTCATCCTCATCTGCGGGCTGGAACAGCCAGTCAGCAGGCCCGCCCACGCGCAGCCATGTCAGGGTGTCCAGCGGTTTTTGCGCGGTCAATGTGCCACGCACGGGGATCATTTCGGGTGTCATGCCGTTGAATTAGGCAGGAATGGAGGGTTTGTCCAGATGCAGGGCATTTATGTCTGAACTCAGCCATAGCCGAAATGTAGGTGCCTCCGGCGGGAGTATTTGGGGCAAGATGAAAAGGTCAGACGGTCGCAGCCCGAGCTAGGGGGATGGATGGATCAAACACCCTGCACATTTCGTCCAGCAACCCTACCGTAGGCGCAGGTCCGCAAAATCCCCCTGCCCCTGGTCCGAGATGAAACGCAATGTGTTTCCGTCGCGCAAAACCAGCTGACAATTATAGGGGTCGCCAGAGCTGCCGAATTCCAGCGTGCGGCAGAAAAAGCCATCGCGCCATTCCCACATGCCGCCCACGCGCATTCCAAACCCGCGCCCTGTAATCTGGCCTTCCGGCAACACTTCCAGCCGGACGCCGAACCGCGCCAGTTCACGCCCCTCCACAAGGCTGCGGAACGTGGTTTCGTCGCGCACGGGTTCAAAATCGGCCTTGGCCGCAAGGGGCGTGACTGCCAGCATGGCAACCAGCAAAACAAGCAGGGGCTTCATGGCGTTCCTCCGGTGTCTTTGACAATGGTGGTACGCAAAGATACGCAGGCTGGATCATGCAAGTTTCAAAGCGCACGCGCCCTGCCAACGCACCGGCGAAAACCCGCCGAACACCGAAACCCCGCTACAGGCCCAGCACGTCGAGCATGGAATATTCACCCGGCGGCTGCGTCTGCAACCAGATCGCCGCACGAATGGCCCCGCGCGCAAACAGCGCCCGATCTGACGCCACATGGCGCAACACGATCCGTTCGCCCGGACCGGCGAAAACGACGTCATGTTCCCCGATAAAGTCACCGCCACGGATCGCATGAAACCCGATTGCGCCCGCATCACGCGGGCCGGTTATGCCATCGCGGCCACGGTCGGCCACTTCCGGCAACAGCACCCCGCGCCCGCGCGCCGCCGCCTCGCCCAGCATCAGCGCAGTGCCAGAGGGGGCGTCTACCTTGTGGCGGTGGTGGGACTCGATGATTTCGATGTCGTATTCTGTGTCCAGCGCCTGCGCGATCTGCTGTGTCAGCTTCACCAGCAGGTTGACCCCAAGGCTCATGTTCCCGGCGCGCATGATGCGGCCTGTGGCACTGGCCCGCGCAATGGCGGCCAGATCATCATCATCAAAGCCGGTGGTGCCGATCACATGGGCAACCCCGGCCAGTGCGGCCTGCTGCGCCAGCGCAACCGACACGGCAGGTGCCGTAAAGTCCACAATCGCGTCCGAGCATTCCAGCGCCTGCGCCAGATCGTCTGTCACGATGACACCGCGCGCAGCCCCGCCCTGCACCACGCCCAGATCCTGGCCGATCCAGTCATGCCCCTGCCGTTCGACCGCCGCCGAAAGGACCGCAAGATCGCTTTCGTCCACCAGCCGCAGCAACATTTGCCCCATACGCCCCGAAACACCCATTATCGCAATGCGGACCATTTGCCCCACTCCTGCCAAGATCACAGTTTCGCGTATTCCTAGCGGTTGGGGCGGAAATTGGCAAAGGCTCGTTGCGCGCGGATACAGATTGACCTAAATGGACAGTATGAGTGTGAAACGCTACCAACAGGGCACAGGCCCGTCGCAACGCCAGCTGCGCGTGGCCGAACTGATACGGCGCACGCTGGCAGAAGTGCTGGCGCGTGGCGAAGTGCATGATCCCGATCTGGGGCGCATGGCGATTACCGTCAGCGAAGTGCGCACATCTACCGACCTGAAGGTGGCAACGGCCTATGTCATGCCACTTGGTGGCAAGGACCAGCAAATCGCACTGAAGGCACTGGCGCGCAACAAATCCGAACTGCGCCATCTGATCGGGCGGGAACTGACCTTGAAATACGCCCCCGACCTGCGGTTCAAGCTGGATGAAACTTTCGACCGGATGGACGACACGCGCCGCCTGCTGGGACAGGAACGTGTCCAGCGCGATGTCGCCGCAGGCGAGCATGATGACGATGCGGACCGCGATTAAGCCGACGCTTGGTGCATTGGCACTTTGGGCGGCAAGCGTTACCGCGTCAGTGGCGGAATGCGCGCGCACGGATTATCTGGATCACAGCTTCACGACATGCACCGCAACAGTGGGTGATGACCTGCGCCTGTTTCTTTATGCGGACGAAACCAAGGTCTACGGCAACTTCGCGACGATCGACAGCGCATTGACCCGCGAAGGCAAGAAACTGGCCTTCGCGATGAACGGCGGCATGTACCATCCGGACCGCCGCCCTGTGGGCCTGTATATAGAAGATGACAGGGAAGTGTCGCGCATCGTCACCTCGGCCGGGCCGGGCAATTTCGGAATGTTGCCCAATGGCGTATTTTGCATCGAGGACGCGCGCTTTACGCTGATCGAAAGCCGTGCCTTTGCACAGGACCCGCTTGCATGCCGGTATGCAACGCAATCCGGCCCCATGCTGGTCATTGACGGCCAATTCCACCCGCGCTTCATCGAAGACAGTGACTCGCGCCTGATCCGGAACGGGGTGGGTGTTTCTTCGGACGGGAAGCAGGCGAAATTCGTGATCGCCAACACCCCCGTCAATCTGTTCGAATTCGCACGTTTTTTCCGTGACCATCTGGATATGCCGCAAGCGCTGTATATCGATGGCAATGTGTCCCGCCTGCACGCGCCCGGATTGCGGCGCTCGGATTGGGGGGTATTGCTGGGACCGATCATCGGCAAGGTTGTTGACGCGGGCAGGCCCGCCCAGTAGCAGGCGCGTAAACAGACAAAAGGGCACTTCATGGGACGCAAGCGCAAGGGCCGGGCAATATCTGGCTGGCTGGTGATCGACAAACCTTCGGGCATCACCTCTACGGCGGTGGTCAATAAGGTGCGTTGGGCATTGCAGGCCCAGAAGGCGGGCCATGCGGGCACGCTGGACCCCGCAGCAACCGGCGTTCTTGCCATCGCATTGGGAGAGGCCACAAAAACAGTGCCCTATATTACCGATGCGCTGAAATGTTACCGTTTCATGGTGCGGCTGGGTCAGGCCACCACCACCGATGACGCCGAGGGGGCGGTTATAGACACCCGTGAGCAGCGCCCCGATGATGCTGCGATAGAGGCTGCCCTTGGCGCCTTTCGCGGCGAGATTGAACAAGTGCCGCCCCAGTTTTCCGCCGTCAAGGTCGACGGCGAACGCGCATATGACATTGCGCGGGCGGGCGACGAAATGGACCTGGCCGCGCGTCCGCTTTGGGTGGAACGTCTGGACATTGTGGCAAGGCCGGATGCCGATCATGTGGAATTGGAAATGGTCTGCGGCAAGGGGGGCTATGTGCGGTCCATCGCGCGCGATCTGGGTGCGGCATTGGGCTGTCTGGGACATGTCGCGTGGTTGCGGCGCACATGGTCGGGACCGTTTGACGCCAGTGACGGCCTGGGTATGGACCAGATCGAGGCGATGGCCCACAGCCCCGAACTTGACACCCACCTGCGCCCGCTGGAACAAGGGCTGGCGGATTTGCCGGAACTGCCTGCCACACCGGAAGGGGCCGCGCGGCTGCGCAATGGCAACCCGGGCATGGTGCTAAGTGCATCGGTCGAATATGGCGAGGAGGCGTGGGCCAGCTATCAGGGGCGCGCGGTCGCAGTTGGCGTATACAAGGCAGGCGAGTTGCACCCCCACCGCGTGTTCAATCAGGAATGACAATTCCGGGCGAAGTCATAACGCGCAGTCACGTCAAGGGCGACGCGCCGTCGGTGGCGGTCTATTCCCCCTGCGAGGCGTTTCGGTATCTGCTGACCCGTGAATGGGACGCCCGTACAGGGCGGGTGCTGTTTGTCATGCTGAACCCGTCAACCGCGACCGAAGTGCAGAACGACCCCACTGTCGAACGCTGTGAACGGCGGGCACGCACGCTGGGCTTCGGGGCTTTCAGGGTTTGCAACATCTTCGGGTTTCGTGCCACTGATCCGCGCGTGATGCGCGCAGCGCCCGACCCTGTTGGCCCGCTGAACGATACCGCAATCGCACAAAGTGCGGAATGGGCCGACCAGATCATCTGCGCATGGGGCACGCATGGGGAATTCCTGAACCGCGGCGCGCATGTTGAGGCCCTGCTGCGTGCGACGGGGCGCGAATTATGGCATCTTGGATTAAGCAAGGCAGGCCACCCCAAACACCCGCTATATATAGGGTATAATGTCCGCCCGAGCCTGTGGACACCAACGCCCTGAACGGGCGCGCGGCTTCGTTCAGGGAAAGGCTTCGATCTGCAAGGTAGCCATGCAAATATCCGGACCGAATGTGCCTGCCCAGATATCATACCGACCTGTTTGCGCTGAGGTGACCCGAATAGCAGGGTCCACGCCGTCATCATCGTCGTTGAACAGCCACCGCCCGCTTGGCGTGTTGATCAGCAAAACTGTATCGCAACCGTCATGACCCGTGATCTTGAAGCGGATCATCCGGTCCTTGTTGTTCCGCGTCAGGAAAACATTGAAATCCGGTTGAAGGGCAACGAACCCGACCCCGTCAAAACGCGCGCATCCCCACAGATCGACCGACCCGCCTGCGGCAACGGCATGGCGACGCTCGGACCACAGGTCATCCTCGCTGTAGCTAAGGTTGTTTCGCGCCTCGATCGTGAAATCGGGACAATCCTTGGCCATGGCTGCGAAAGGTGAAAGTGCCAGCGTAAGAACCGCCGCAACGAAATGACGCATTCATCCCCCAATGAAAGAAGGACCGGCGTCCGACCGATCCCTGACCTTCTTATATCCGTAGTCACAAAGCCATGCACGCACAGGCAGCGCAAGGCCGGAAAACCGAAATCCGCAATTATTTCCGGCGTAACCGGATCACCACATCAACCCGAGAGATTTCTGCCCCTTCAGGCGCCGATGGCAACCGCGAAAAAGCCACCTCGCCAGAGGGGGCATCAGTCAGTTGCTGGCTGTCTTCCCAGAAGTAATGCGGATGCTCGTCCACGCAGGTATCAAAATAAGATCGGGTCGCATCGACCGTAATCTCATTCATCAATCCCGCATCGCAAAAGGCGCGCAGCGTATTGTAAACTGTTGCAAGCGAAACGGATTCACCGCTTTCTTTTACCGCCAGAAACAGGCTTTCGGCGGTTACATGCCGATCATGCCCGTCACCCACAAGTAACCCTGCAAGCGACAATCGTTGACGTGTAGGCCGGACGCCCGCGCGGGCAAGCCAGTCTGCGCCCGCATTCAGGGCGTCATCGTTCAGTTGTGCAAAATCGGTATCCATGAAACGTATATAGGGCTTGTTGCACATGAATTTCAAACAAAATTCATTCCGGACACCTGCAATCTGTCGTGATGCGCGGGCTTGCATGACTTTGGGGCGCGGTGCTAGAGGAAGAAAAGTCATGCAGGAGAGTTTCATGTCCCAGTTTCCAACGTCCTTCGACAAAGAGGGCCTGTTGGCCTGCGCGCGCGGCGAATTGTTCGGGCCGGGCAACGCGCAGCTGCCAGCGCCGCCAATGCTGATGATGGACCGGATCACCGAAATCTCTGGTGATGGGGGGGCGCATGGCAAGGGCCATGTGGTGGCCGAATTCGACATTACGCCCGATTTGTGGTTCTTTGACTGCCATTTCCCCGGCAACCCCATCATGCCCGGCTGTCTGGGCCTTGATGGCTTGTGGCAGTTGACGGGGTTCAATCTGGGCTGGCGCGGCTGGCAGGGGCGCGGCTATGCGCTGGGTGTAGGCGAGGTCAAGCTGACAGGCATGGTGCGCCCTGACCGCAAGATGCTGACCTACAAGGTAGATTTCACCAAAGCCGTGCAAACGCGCCGCCTGACCATGGGCGTTGCAGATGGCATTGTCGAAGCGGATGGCGATGTCATCTATATGGTCAAGGACATGAAAGTCGCGCTGTCGGAAAGCTGAAGCGCCAATCCAACAACAGGGAGGGACGCCGATGCGTCGCGTTGTTATCACAGGGCTGGGGATCATCTCGCCCATCGGAAATTCTGCGGATGAAGTCGCAGCCAGCCTGCGCGCGGGCCGTTCGGGCATTGTCTTCGCGCCCGAATATGCCGAACACGGGTTTCGCAGCCAGATCCACGGCATGCCACAAATCACGCTGGAAGATCATATCGACAAGCGCAACCTGCGCTTCATGGGGCCGGGCGCGGCTTATAACTTCCTGTCGATGGAACAGGCCATTGCCGATTCCGGTCTGGAAGACAGCGATGTGTCAAATGAACGCACCGGCCTGATCATGGGGTCGGGCGGGCCGTCCACATCGAACCTGTTTCAGGCGCACAAGATCGTCATCGAAAAAGGCAGTCCCAAACGCATGGGGCCATTCATGGTGACGCGCGGCATGTCGTCCACAAATTCGGCCTGTCTGGCCACGCCGTTCAAGATCAAGGGCGTGAACTATTCCATCACCTCTGCCTGCTCAACCTCTGCGCATTGTATCGGCAACGCGGCGGAACTTATCCAGATGGGTAAGCAGGACGTGATTTTTGCAGGCGGCGGCGAGGAACTGGACTGGACGCTGTCTTGCCTGTTCGACGCGATGGGCGCCATGTCGTCGAAATACAATGACGCCCCCGAAACTGCTGCGCGGGCCTTCGATGCCACGCGCGACGGTTTCGTGATTGGCGGCGGCGGCGGTGTTGTGGTTCTTGAAGAACTGGAACATGCCAAGGCACGCGGCGCGAAAATCTATGCCGAAGTCACGGGCTATGGTGCCACGTCTGACGGGCATGACATGGTTGCCCCGTCTGGCGAAGGTGGCGAACGGTCCATGCGGCTGGCGCTGTCCACCCTGCCGCAGGGACGCAAGGTCAGCTATATCAACGCGCATGGCACATCGACCCCCGCAGGCGATGTGACCGAAGTCGAAGCCATCCGCCGTATTTACGGCGAAGGAAACGTGCCGCCCATCTCATCGACCAAATCGCTGACAGGCCACAGCCTTGGGGCGACAGGTGTCCAAGAGGCGATTTATTCGCTGCTGATGATGCAGGGCCGGTTCATTGCCGCGTCAGCCAACGTGACGCAACTGGACCCTGCCATTCGGGACGGTGAAATTGCAACCGGACTGGTCGAGGATGTGGAACTGGATTCTGTCCTGTCCAACAGCTTCGGATTTGGCGGAACCAATGCAACACTTATCATGAGTGCGATGCGTGACTGAGGGGCGTTCGATGACGGGATTGATGGCCGGCAAACGCGGTCTGGTGATGGGCGTTGCCAATGAACGCTCCATCGCGTGGGGCATTGCGAAAGCAATGGCCGATCAGGGCGCGGAACTTGCCTTCTCCTATCAGGGGGAGGCATTTGGCAAACGCGTCGAACCGCTTGCGGCATCTGTCGGGTCCGACATCTTGCTGGATGTCGATGTCACGAATGAAGCCTCGCTTGACGCCTGTTTCGATGCGTTGAAGGCGCGCTGGGGCACCATGGATTTTCTGGTCCATGCCATCGCGTTTTCCGACAAGACCGAGTTGACGGGCAGGTTCCGCGACACCAGCCGCGCCAATTTCAAGCATTCGCTGGAAATAAGCTGCTACAGCTTCATCGATCTGGGGCGGCGCGCATCCGAGTTGATGCCGAATGGCGGCACCCTGCTGACGCTGACCTTTCAAGGGTCGAACACGGTGACCCCGTTCTACAACGTCATGGGCGTGGCCAAGGCTGCGCTGGAAAGCTCGGTGCGCTATCTGGCCAATGATCTGGGACCAGAGGGGATTCGCGTGAATGCCATCAGCCCCGGCCCCATGAAAACCCTTGCGGGTGCAGCCATCGGGGGGGCGCGCAAAACCTATCGCCATGCGGAAACCAACGCACCCCTGCGCAGCAATGCGACACTGGAAAGCGTGGGCGGCACAGCCGTTTATCTGGCATCCGATTATGGTGCCTTCACCACCGGCGAGATCATTCACGTTGATGGCGGGTATCATGTTATGGGAATGCCGCAGGTCGACAATATCTGACCGCAAGGGCGGGCAGTCAGGCATGGCTAACAGGGGGCAATCCGCCCCCTGTTTTTTACATCAGCGCGCCGGCAGGCGACACCCCAGCCGATACCCCAGCGCCGCGGCACCAACCCACGCCACCAACGAAACTGCGCCATAAGCCAGACCGGCGGCTAGACTGCGCTCCAGCAGGATCAGCACCTCCAGCGAGAATAGCGAGAATGTGGTGAAGCCGCCGCAGAATCCCGTCATCAGCAAGGCAGTTGCTACGGGGCGCAGCGCACGCGTCGCCAGATAGCCGATCAATGCCGCGCCCAGTATATTTGCGGCAAGCGTGGCGATGAAAGCCGCATCAGGCAGCACGCGCAACGCGGCCAGACTTAATGCCACACGCGCGCCCGTGCCCACAGCGCCCCCGATGCCAACACCAAGCAATGTGATGCCCCGCATTCTATCCCCCTGCAAGCCAGGGAACGAACGCATGCGCCGCGATGGCCACGCCCAAGGCCACCACCAAGGGGCCGGACAGGACCGACCCCAGCGCGTTCGTATAGGCCGCCCTTCGGTGCCCGGCCTGCCATTGTGTCAGGACATTCAGCGCAAGGGTCGAAACCGTCGTGTACCCGCCCAGCACACCAAGCATAAACACGGCAGCACTTGGCGGCGTCTGCGCAATAACTGCCGACAAATGCACTGCACCTGTGCGTCCCACCAGCAGACCCAGTGCCACGCCAAGCAAAAAACACCCCGTCATATTCACGACCAGCGTTCCCCAAGCCGGATGCAGCCTGCGCGCGACACGTTCCGATACCACAGCGCGCGCCATGGCCCCCAAACCACCGCCCAGACATAGAGCCAAGAAAAGGTATAGTTCCGCATGCATGGGCAAGCTATAGCCTGCTTGCCCATGGGTTGGAATAGACGCGGTTCAGTCCTGCGCGCGCAATATCCGCGCCGGACGCACGGCAAGCGGTCGCAACGCGAAGGCAAGACCCGCCAGCAATGTGGCCAGAACACCGCCAGCGATGACGGCCAATGCGGGCAGCCATTCGAATTGATAGCTGGCCTCCATCACGAAGCGCATCACGGCCCAACTGGCCAGCGCACCGGCCCCAAGCGCCACAAGGCCCGCCGCAGCCCCCATCAGCGCGGACCGCAGCGCGAAACTGGCCAGAATGCCACGCCGCGACGCACCAAGGGTTTTCATCACAGCGGCCTCAAACACGCGCGCGCGTTCACCTGCGGCTGCGGCGCCGATCAGAACGACAAACCCTGTCAACAACGTGGCAAGCGCGGCAAAGCTGGTGGCCGTCGCCATTGTGGACAGCGCTTCGGTCACGCGCTCGGCCGCTTCGCGCACGCGGATCGCGGTGATGTTGGGATACATATTGGACAGGTCACGCAGGATCGCACCTTCTGCCGCTTCCAGCGCATAGACTGTGGCAATATGCGTGTGCGGGGCGGCACGAATGGGGTCCGGCGTCATGACCATGACGAACCCGATCCCGCCCGTGGAAAAATCCACCTCTCTCAGATTGGCGATTTCGGCTGTAATGTCGCGGCCAAGAACGTTGATGGTTACAGTGTCGCCGACACCCAGCCCCAGATCAGCGGCCTGTTCGGCACCGAAACTGACCAGTGGCGGGCCGGAATAATCCGCATCCCACCATGTGCCCGCTGTCAGGCGTGTGCCTTCGGGTGGGGTGGCCGAATAGGTTATGCCACGATCCCCGCGCAGCACCCAATGCCCCGCCGCAGGATGGTCGCGCGATGCAATGCCGTTCAGTTCCGTGACAACAGCGCGCAGCATGGGCGCAGTTTCAACGCGGTCAACATTGTCATCACGCTCCAACCGGTCCAGAAACCCGTCCAGCTGGGTGTTCTGGATATCAAGGAAAAAGTAGCTTGGCGCGCGGTCCGGCAAATCTGTGGAAATCGCGCGGCGCAGGTTATTGTCAATCTGGCCCACCGCCGCCAGCACCGTTAGCCCCAGCCCCAGCGACAGGATGACAGCCCCTGCCCCTTCGCGCGGGTTGCCGATCGCCCCCATGGCCATGCGCAGCGCGGTATGCCCGCGCAAACCACGCGACCGCGCGGCACGCCGCGCAAGAGCACGCACGCCCAGCGCGGCCAGCGCCAGCACAGCCAATGCACCGATCACCCCGCCAGCAGTCGCAAAGGCCAGCACCGGCACCGCCGCGAAGGCCGCCGCAATCGCCACCAGCCCCCCGACCAGCGCCAGCGTGACCAGCATATAGGGCCAGCGCGGCCAGCCCTGCGCATGGTCATCCATCCCGCGAAAGATGACTGCCGCACGCACATTCTCAGTGCGCGCAAGAGGCCACAGGGTGAAAATAAGTGCGGTCAGCGCCCCATAGATCGCGGCCTCGGCCAGTGCCGTCGGGTGCAGTCCGATATGCAGGTCTACGGGCAACTGATCGGCCACCAGCGGCGCCACCGCAAAAGGCACCACCGCCCCCAGCGCCAGGCCCAGCGCGATACCCAGCGCCGTCAGAACCCCGATCTGCATCAGATACACCGCAAGGATGGTGCGACTTTCGGCACCAAGGGTTTTCAGCGTGGCAATCACATTGGTCTTGCCATCCAAGTAGGTGCGCACCGCCGCAGACACACCCACGCCCCCCACGGCCAGACCAGCCAGACCGACCAGAACAAGAAAGGATGATACGCGTTCAATCACACGCTGAACCTGCGGCGCGGCATTGCGGCTGTCACGCCAGCGCACGCCTGCACCATCAAACTGCCGGTTCACAGCCGCACGCGCCTGATCCAGATCGCGCCCGTCCAGAAGCAGGCGGTAATTCACTTCATAAAGCGTGCCGGGGCCAAGCAAGCCCGCATCCTGCAAGGCCTCTGATCTGACAATCGTGCGCGGGCCAAAGCCAAAATTCGCCCCCATCCCGTCGGGTTCACGCGTCAGATGCGCTGTCAGGCGAAATTCCTGAACACCAAGGCGGAACACATCGCCAAGCTGCAAATCCAGCCTTTCGGCCAGAATACGCTCCATCACGCCGCCGGGCAGGCCATCTTGCACGGCCAATGCCTGTTCCAGCGGGATTTCAGGGTCAAGCCCGACCGTCCCCACCAGCGGATAGGCTACATCAACGCCCTTGACCTGCGTGACAGACCGTTCGGCATTGTCCCCCTGCCCCGCAACAGCCATGGACCGGAAATCAACCGCTTCGGACACGGCACCCGCAAACCCGTCCATCCAGTCGCGTTCATCAGGTGTCGCAAAACGGTAGGTCATGCGCAGTTCCGCATCACCGCCCAGAAGTGTCGCCCCTTCGCGCGCCAGCCCGTCGTCAATAGCCCCCCGAACGGACCCCACGGCAGCAATGGCGCCCACACCCAGCGCCAGACAGGCCAGAAACACCCAGAACCCGCGCAAGCCGCCGCGCAATTCGCGCCGCGCAATCGCCCATGCCACGCGCATCATTCGGCAGCCTTCGCGGTGGCGCGGTCTTCACCCTCGATGCGGCCATCGGCCAAGCGGATGACACGATCGCAGCGCGCTGCAAGGTCCGGTGCGTGGGTCACAAGTATCAGCGTTGCCCCATGCCGGTCGCGCAGGCCGAACAACATGTCCATAATGGCTTGCCCGTTCACCCCGTCCAGATTGCCTGTCGGCTCATCCGCCAGCAGGATCTGGGGGCGCGGCGCCGCGGCACGCGCAAGTGCAACGCGCTGCTGTTCGCCGCCCGACATCTGGGCGGGGTAATGGTCCATCCGGTGGCCCAGACCGACAGCGCGCAGTTCCTCCTCGGCACGGTCAAAGGCATCGCGTTTGCCTGCCAGTTCCAGGGGCGTTGCAACATTCTCCAGCGCGGTCATTGTCGGGATCAGGTGGAAAGACTGGAACACAACCCCCATATGTGACCTGCGAAACCGGGCAAGGGCATCTTCGTTCAGCGCGGTCAGATCATGGCCAAGGGCCGAAACCTGACCCGCAGTCGCACGTTCCAGCCCCCCCATCAGCATCAGGAGGGATGATTTGCCAGACCCAGAAGGCCCGACCAGACCAAGGGTTTCCCCGCGCGTGACATCCAATGTGATTGCGCGCAAAATCTCTACCGGCCCGGCATTGCCTTGCAGGGTCAATCCCGTATCCTTAAGCGAGAGAATAATGTCAGTCATCAAATCCGTCCTTTGCGTGCACCTATCGCACCCATATGGGGTTTTCCATCAGTTCGGCAAGCGCTGCGGCGCAGCGTTTGCAATCATAACGCTGGCTGCGGGGCTTTCCGTCGGCGCGGCCGGTGCAGACCCGTTGCGCCTTGTGGCCTTGGGGGATTCGCTGACCCAAGGCTACGGATTGCCCGCCGATGACGGGTTCGTGCCACAATTGCAGGACTGGCTGACGCAGAACGGCCATGACGTTATCGTGATAAATGCAGGTGTGTCAGGCGATACGACTGCTGGCGGGCTGGCCAGACTGGACTGGACACTGGCCGAACCTGTCGACGCAATGCTGGTCACATTGGGCGGCAACGATCTGTTGCGCGGCGTTGATCCTGCCGCCAGCCGCGCCAATCTGGACGCCATTCTTGCGCGCCTGCAAGACGAGGGGATACCTGCAATGCTTGCGGGCATGCCGGCACCGGGAAATTACGGACCGGAATTTCGTGACGCATTTGAACGGATGTATCCTGATCTGGCGCAGGAATATGACGTGCCGCTGGTGCCCAATTTCATGCAACCCATGACAGACAAGGCCGATGCGGGCGCCAGTTTCGCAGACTTGATGCAAGACGATCATATCCACCCGAACGCGGACGGCGTCGCCTTGATTGTTGAGGGAATTGGGCCAGACATTGCGGCCTTTCTTGAAACTGTCACAGCCGCAACACCCTGACGCCTTGCGCGGCGCAAGCAGGCGCAAACAGTTGTGTCGCTTGACACTTGTTGATAAGCGCTACAACAAATCTGAGCTAGGCATGACGGGGCAGTCCGATGGGCTGCCCCAAAACAGGAACGGGTGGCCCGCATATGGCAAGAAACAATTTCATCTTCACCTCGGAATCCGTATCGGAAGGGCACCCGGACAAAGTTTGCGACCGCATTTCAGACGCGGTTCTGGACGCGCTTCTGGCCGAGGAAGAAACCGCCCGTGTGGCCTGCGAAACTTTTGCCACATCGTCACTGGTCGTGATCGGCGGTGAAGTTGGCCTGACGGATCCGGAGCGCCTGAAGGATTACATGGGCCGTATTCCCCAGATCGCGCGCGATTGCATCCGCGATATCGGCTATGAACAGGACAAGTTCCATTGGAACACCTGCCATGTGCTGAATTTCCTGCATGAACAATCCGCCCATATCGCCCAAGGGGTGGACCGTGACGGCGCAGGCGATCAGGGCATCATGTTCGGTTACGCAGTTGATGACACACCGGAGCTGATGCCCGCGCCCATCCAGTACGCGCACAAAATCCTGAAACGGCTGGCTGAAGTGCGCAAATCCGGTCAGGAACCGACACTGCGCCCCGATGCAAAAAGCCAGCTTTCGGTCCGCTATGAAAACGGCAAACCGGTTGAGGTGACGTCGATCGTGCTGTCCACGCAGCATGCCGATGAAACCCAGACATCCGATGATATTCGCGCCATTGTCGAACCCTATATCCGCGAAGTGCTGCCAGCGGACTGGATCACGCCCAAGACCGAATGGTGGGTCAACCCCACCGGCACCTTCGTCATTGGCGGCCCTGACGGGGATGCCGGCCTGACCGGACGCAAGATCATCGTTGACACCTATGGCGGTGCTGCCCCGCATGGCGGCGGCGCGTTCTCCGGCAAGGACCCGACCAAGGTTGACCGTTCTGCCGCCTATGCGGCGCGCTATGTTGCCAAGAATGTCGTTGCCGCAGGTATGGCGCAGCGCTGCACGTTGCAGCTGTCCTATGCGATCGGTGTGGCGAAGCCGCTGTCAATTTACGTCGATACGCATGGCACCGGACAGGTTGACGACGAAGCGATCGAACGCGCGATTTCGCAGGTTATGGACCTGACCCCGCGCGGCATTCGCGAACATCTGGGGCTGAACCGTCCCATCTATGCCCGCACTGCCGCCTATGGCCATTTCGGGCGCGCGCCGGAATCTGACGGCGGGTTCAGCTGGGAACGCACCGACCTGATTGATGCGCTGAAAAAGGCAGTGCGCTGAAGCGGCGCTGCAAGAACCGTTAATAGCATCCGCGATCATGGACGGGCAGCCAATGCCCGTCCTTTTTTATGCGGCTTGCGGGAACACGCAGATCCCGTGATGTTCAATTGCCGGCTGCCAAAGCAATCTCACGAAAAGGGTGATTGCCAGTTTCGTGTCGAAACTGCGCCACATCAAGGCGTTGTTGCTTCGGCGTGTGGACGAAGAACCGGAACGCTTTAGTGCCGGAATAGGCGGGTATGCGGCGCTGCTACGGCCATATCGTGCTTCATGCCGGATAACCGCGTGCGTACCGGATCAATCGTCAAACCTTCATAGACTGCAAGCAATGCATGCGGAACGGCCCTTGCGGGAAAACGCCTTGGAAGAATAACTGCATCATGGGTCATTTTGACAACCTTCGTATTTGCACCGATGCCCTCTGCATCCGGTTAACGAAGGTTAATACCGAACTTGTGGCACAAATCTGGCAGAATGCGAATTTTTTTGCGATTTGCAAAAAAATTCTTTTCCAAAAGGTTAATTGTCATCTTGTTGGTAAACAGTGCACCTGATGCTACGGCGATAAACTCTGCACTTGGAAACGACGTTTTCACCACGGCCTGCAAAACGCAATGCCCTCGGACATGCGGCTAGATCAACCGGAAGTCATCCGGAATATGGTCTGTATTCGCCAGCACCAGATCCGCCATTAACCCAGCCAGAACCGGGGCCATGGCGAAGCCGATCTTGAACCCGCCATTGAACACATACTGCCCCGCCCTGCCAGGCCATGGCCCCATCAACGGCGCACGAGTTTTGGCACGCGGTCGCACCCCCGCCCAGCGTTCAAGGACCGGCGCATCCGCCAGGGCGGGGCAGACAAGTCGCGCACGCGCGATCAGCGCGTCACATTGCTCGTCAACACTGTCACGCGCGTCAAACTCACGCTCGCTGGTGGACCCGACAGCAATGGTGCCGTCCCCATGCGGGACAATATGCAACCCGTCCACAAACAGTTGCGGGGCATGTGGGGCTGAATGGGCCAACAGGGCGGCCTGCCCCTTGACGCCGCTGCCCATTTCCCGGCCAAGGTCACGCGACAGGTCCAGCAAACCGTCATATCCCGTGGCCCAGACAACCGGCCCGCCGGATTGTGGCGCGTCCGCAACGCTGAACCTGCCCCCAAGCGCCGTGAAGGCCGCGAAAAGCGCGCATCCCGCCTGCCTTGGGTGCAGTCTTGCGGTCAGCGTGTCATGGATAACCCAGCCCGATGGCGCATCCAGCGCCAGTCCCGGTGCATCTTCGCGGCGCAAAACGCGCCACTGTGCCGCTCCCTGCCATAATTCCGCCGCGCCCGCCTGCCGCGCCAGTGCTAGGTCCAGCTTACCCTCTGGCACAGGCTGGACGCGCCCGTGGCGCGCATAGCCGGGATCCTGCCCGGAACAGGTGGCAACATCGTGCCAGAAATCCGCAGCCTTGATCAGCGCATCCAGTTGGAAGGCCTTTTTCGCATTCCAGTTTTCGGGCACATG
This sequence comes from Roseinatronobacter sp., assembly GCF_051859525.1. Taxonomy (NCBI): domain Bacteria; kingdom Pseudomonadati; phylum Pseudomonadota; class Alphaproteobacteria; order Rhodobacterales; family Paracoccaceae; genus Roseinatronobacter; species Roseinatronobacter sp. The sequence goes on from NZ_JBHYFM010000003.1 coordinate 160,792, forward strand.
CGGCGCCAGCGCGCCCACAAGCCCGCCGCTGGACCCTGCCCCCAGACCCCGCGCGTCATGCAAATGGACATCCGCACCACGCCTGGCGCATTCATAAGCCAAGGCAAGCCCGAAGACCCCCGCCCCCATGATTGTCACATCTGCCATTGTCATTTCCCCCATGCCCCTGCATGACTGTTCACATGTGTCATAAAGCGGCTTCACATGAACGACCAGATTGCAGATATCACCTGGAAGAACAACCAGACGCCCGTCGCCACACGGTTCGACGACCCATATTTTTCGCTGTCCGACGGGCTGGCGGAAACGCAGCATGTGTTCCTGAATGGCAATCGCATTGTGACCCGCGCGAAACAGGGCTTTCACATAGCCGAACTGGGCTTTGGCACGGGGTTGAACCTGCTGGCCACAGCGCAGGCGCTTACGGGTATGGACGGCCCCATAAGGTTTACCAGCTTCGAAGCCTATCCGATGCATGTCGATGACATGACCCGCGCCCTTGCGCCGTTTTCTACCCTTGATACAGGCCCGCTGCTGTCGGCATGGGCCAGCGGCGCGCGCCAGTTCACGCTTGGCACGCTACAGGTCGAGATCATTTTGGGCGATGCCCGCAAGACGCTGCCAGCATGGCAGGGACAGGCAGATGCGTGGTATCTGGATGGCTTTTCACCGGCCAAAAACCCCGAGCTGTGGACAGATGAGCTTATGGCGCAAGTCGCCCGCCACACCCGCAAGGGGGGCACATTTGCAACATACACAGCCGCAGGCGCTGTGCGCCGCGCCCTTTCTGCTGCCGGTTTCGATGTGGTCCGCCAACCCGGATTCGCGCATAAGCGGCACATGACATCCGGAACCCTGACATGAGTGCGCCGCAGAACAATTCCCTTGGCATCTGGTTGATGTGTGCCACCGCCTTCATCTTTGCGGTACAGGACGCCATGTCCCAGCATCTGGCCGGGGAATACAATGTCTTTATGATCATCATGATCCGCTACTGGTTCTTTGCCAGCTTCGTGATCGTGGTTGCATCGCGTCAGGCAGGCGGCATTCGCAAGGCTGCTGCCACGACGCAGCCCGTCCTGCAAATCTTCCGCGGTGTGCTGCTGGCACTGGAAGTCTGCGTCATGGTCACTGCCTTCGTGATTCTGGGGCTGGTCGAAAGCCACGCTGTTTTCGCGGTCTATCCGCTGCTTGTCGCCGCATTGTCCGGACCGGTGCTGGGCGAAAAGGTTGGCTGGCGGCGCTGGAGTGCGATCGCAATAGGCTTTCTGGGGGTTCTGATCATTCTGCAACCGGGGATCGGTGTGTTCAATCCGGCGGCCCTGATCCCGCTTCTGGCGGCGTTCATGTTCGCACTTTACGGATTGCTGACACGCTATGCCGCGCGCAAGGACAGCGCCGCCGTCAGTTTCTTCTGGACCGGCGTTGCAGGCGCCGTCACCATGAGTCTGATCGGCATCTGGTTCTGGGAACCCATGATGCCGGGGGATTGGGTCTGGATGGGTGTATTGTGCATGACATCGGCGTTCAGTCATTTCCTGCTGATCCGCGCTTATGAAGTGGCGGAAGCCAGCGCCGTGCAACCCTTTGCCTATCTGCAATTGCCCTTTGCCGCAGCGATCGGGCTATTGCTGTTTTCCGAGACACTGCGCAGCAATGTGGCACTTGGCACATTGGTCGTGGTCTGTGCGGGGCTGTTCACCCTATGGCGGGCAAGACAGGTGAAAGCCTGACCGGCCCCGCCGTCCGTCAGACGCCAAGACAATAGCGCATCACCGCTTTTTGCGCATGCAGGCGGTTCTCGGCCTCGTCGAACACCACAGATTGGGGACCATCCATCACGGAATTGGTCACCTCTTCCTCCCGGTGGGCGGGCAGGCAATGCATGAACAATGCGTCCGGTTTGGCATGCGCCATCAACGCGTCATTCACCTGATAGGGACGCAGCAGATTATGGCGGCGTTCACGGTTGGACTGGCTGTCATGCATGCTGACCCATGTATCGGTGACGACCAGATCCGCACCTTCGACCGCGCGCACGGGATCACGAATAATATCAACCTGAACGCCCTGCCCGCGCGCAAGGGCCACGAATTCGGGTTCGGGGTCCAGCGCTTCCGGCCCTGTAAAAACAAGATCAAACCCGAATTGTCCGGCCGCATGCAGGAAAGATGCACAGACATTATTGCCATCCCCCGACCAGACCACACGCCGCCCCGCAATCGGGCCGCGATGTTCCTCATACGTCTGTATGTCAGCCATGATCTGGCACGGGTGGGTGCGGTTCGTGAGCCCGTTGATCACGGGCACTGAGGCATATTCGGCCAACTCGTGCAGGACGGTTTCTTCAAACGTGCGGATCATGATCATATCGACATAGCGTGAAAGCACACGCGCGGTATCGGCAATGGTTTCGCCATGCCCCAGCTGCATTTCCGAACCGGACAAAACCATCGTCTGCCCCCCCATCTGGCGCACACCGACGTCAAAGCTGACACGGGTGCGGGTGGACGGCTTTTCAAAGATCAGCGCGACCATGCGGTTCGCCAGCGGCTGGTCCTGATCGGGTGCGGCCATTGGCAGGCCCTTGCGTGCGGATTTCATCGCATGGGCGCTGTCGATCATGGCACGCAGATCAGAGGGCGCGGTTGTATGGATGTCCAGAAAATGAGGCATGCGTCAGACCTTTGTCGCTAAGGGTGGGGCGAGGGCGCTGCCCTCGCGCTCCCGGGATATTTGGACCAGAATGAAATCAGGCAAGGGAAGATGCCGCGCGCCCGAGCCTGTTCACGGCTTCTGCGATATCAGCGTCGGTGACCGTCAGCGGGGGCAGAAGGCGGATGACGTTATCTGCCGCGGGCACTGTCAGAAGCTGCTGCGCCTGTGCCGCCTTGACCATATCAAGATTGGTGCCGCGACATTTCAGCCCCAGCATCAGCCCGGTCCCGCGCACCGAGTCAAAGATGTCGGGATGCGACGCCACAAGCCCCTCAAGCCGTTGCCGCAACAATCCTGCCTTCGCGCGCACATCATCCAGAAAGCCGGGGGCGGTGATAATCTCGACCACTTTGGCCCCGACAGCGCAGGCGAGAGGGTTGCCGCCATAGGTCGAGCCATGCGTGCCCGCCCCCATGCCCGATGCCGCCCGCGCAGTGGCCAGCACAGCCCCCAGCGGGAAGCCGCCGCCAATCCCTTTGGCGACCATCATGATATCGGGGGTGATACCCGCCCATTCATGCGCGAAGAGTTTGCCGGTGCGGCCCATGCCACATTGCACCTCGTCCAGCACAAGCAGCGCGCCGGTCTGGTCGCACAGATCGCGCAGGCCCTTGAGGCATTGATCGGGCAGCGGGCGGATACCGCCTTCGCCCTGCACCGGTTCGATCATGACCGCCGCGACAGTTTCATCCAGCGCGGCATGCAATGCATCGTGATCCCCCCAGGGCAGGGTCTTGAAACCGGGCATCAGGGGGCCGAACCCTTTGGTCATTTTCTCGGACCCTGCGGCAGCAATGGCCCCTGTCGAGCGACCATGGAATGCCCCCTCGAATGTCAGGATCGTCGGACGGTCCACGCCCGCATCAAACCAGTATTTGCGCACCATCTTGATCGCCAGTTCGGCCGCTTCGGTGCCGGAATTGGTAAAGAATGCGGTATCGGCGAATGTATGCTCGACCAGGGCCTCGGCCAGTTTGGCCTGCGCGGGAATATCATAGAGGTTCGAGACATGCCAAAGCGCCTGCGCCTGTTCGGTCAGGGCCTGAACAAGTGCGGGATGGGCGTGTCCCAGTGCATTGACTGCGATCCCTGATGTGAAATCCAGATAGCGTGTGCCGCTTTCTTCGATCAGCCAGGCCCCTTCGCCACGGCGGAATGCCAGCGGTGTGCGGTTATACGTCGGCAGGACAGCTGGAAATTGTGCAGTCATGGGCATCATCCCGTTCAGGCAAAGCATTGACCTGCCAAAGCATTACGGACAAGTCAACGGCGGTTTTCATTTGGAAGGATAAAACAATGCGCTTGCCATGGACATGACCGCGCAGGAACACATGCACCGCGTCAGCGGCGTCGCAAGATCAGGTGATATGCATATGTTGTGTTCATAAACAGGGCATTAGCACCGCCCGACAGCGCTGTAAATGCCTATTCGCCGATGACACGCAGCAAGCGGCGTTCCAGCACCTTGAGCACGATGCCCAGATCATGCCCGCGCTTGAGGATCTGGCCATCCATGCCGATCACGGCATACATGCCCTGACGATTGCGCAGATGCGGGTGTTTTTCGATGCGGTAAAGCGGGTGTTCCGCCGTGCGCCGGAACACCGAAAACACCGCCACGCTGCGCAGGCATGAAATACCGTAATCACGCCATTCCCCTGCTGCGACCATGCGACCATAGAGGGACAGGATCACGGATAATTCGCGGCGGTCAAAGCTGACCTGCGCATGGGACGTGCGGGGTGGGTTTTGCATGTTCATATTGCAGATTGTGTGACTGGCCCCCGCGAAAATCAAGCCTTAGCTGCGCCGGACGCTTTTTTCACGCCCATACGCCGCTTTCGCTTGCAGCGCCCCCATATGCTGCGTAACATTGCATAAAACTGCAAATCAGGAGGACCATTTCATGCGCACCCGTGCCGCTGTTGCCCTAGAAGCCGGCAAACCCCTTGAAATCATGGAAGTTAACCTTGATGGTCCCAAAGCGGGCGAAGTCCTGATCGAGATCAAGGCGACCGGAATTTGCCATACAGATGAATTCACCCGTTCGGGCGCGGACCCTGAGGGGCTGTTCCCAAGCATTCTGGGCCATGAGGGCGCGGGTGTGGTGATCGAGGTGGGCGAAGGGGTCACGACCCTGAAGCCCGGTGATCATGTCATCCCGCTGTATACGCCCGAATGCCGCGAATGCTATTCCTGCCGGTCGGGCAAGACGAACCTGTGCACAGCCATTCGCGGCACCCAAGGCCAGGGCCTTATGCCCGATGGCACCACACGGTTTTCCATGCTCGATGGCACGCCGATTTACCATTACATGGGCTGCTCGACTTTCGCCAACCACACAGTGATGCCGGAAATCGCGCTGGCCAAGGTGCGCGACGATGCGCCCTTTGACAAAATCTGCTATATCGGGTGCGGCGTGACCACGGGGATTGGCGCGGTGATCAACACGGCTGGCGTTGAAATCGGATCGACAGCGGCCGTGTTCGGACTGGGGGGCATTGGCCTGAACGTCATTCAGGGGCTGCGCATGGCGGGCGCGGATATGATCATCGGGGTTGACCTGAATGACAGCAAGGAAGAAATGGCGCGCAAGTTCGGCATGACCCATTTCATCAACCCGTCCAAGGTGGACAATGTGGTGGCCGAGATTGTCAGGCTGACCCAGCGCGGCGATGACGCGATTGGCGGGGTGGATTATTCATTTGACGCGACCGGCAATGTGAAGGTGATGCGCGATGCGCTGGAATGCAGCCATCGTGGCTGGGGCGTGTCGGTGATTATCGGGGTTGCCCCTGCGGGCGCCGAAATCTCGACACGGCCCTTCCAGCTGGTCACGGGCCGCGTGTGGAAAGGCACGGCCTTTGGCGGCGCGAAAGGGCGTAGCGATGTACCGAAATTCGTGGATTGGTATATGAATGGCAAGATCGAGATTGACCCGATGATCACGCACAAGCTGAGCCTTGATCAGATCAATGAGGGGTTCGAGCTGATGCATGAAGGTAAATCCATTCGCGCAGTGGTGGAGTTTTGAGCGAACAGGTCAAGGGCGCCGTGCATCTGCGCCCCGCCACGCAAGCCGACCACCCCGCGCTTTGGGCGATGCTGGAGCCGGTGTTCCGCGCGGGCGAGACTTATGCGATTGACCGCCAGATCAGCCGCGAAGCCGCGCTGGCGTGGTGGTGCGCGGGCACGCATAGCGCGTTTATGGCCGAGGCCGAGGGCAAACCCGTTGGCAGCTACTACATTGCGCCCAACCAGCAAGGCGGGGGGGCGCATGTGGCCAATTGCGGATTTGTCAGCGCCCCGGCCGCGCAGGGACGTGGTGTTGCGCGCACGATGCTGGCGCATGCGCTGGACACGGCGCGCGCGCAAGGCTTCAGGGCCATGCAATTCAATTGCGTTGTATCAAGCAACACCCGCGCTGTGGCCCTGTGGCAGGCCAACGGGTTCGAGATTGCGGGCCGCCTGCCCGGCGCCTTTTGTCACCCTGTGCAGGGGTATATTGATGCGTATGTGATGTATCGCACCCTATAAGGGGGGCGCTGCCCCCGACCCCTTCGGGGCCTCCCCCGGGATATTTTGACCAGACTGAAAGGAGCCGTCATGGCGCGTTCGGGTATTCCCCTGCTGGCTGTGCTGATCGATGCGGATAATTCGTCACCCAAATGGGTGGAAGCCATATTCGAGGAGATCGCGTCGCTGGGCGAGGCCAGTGTCCGGCGGATTTACGGCGATTTCTCGCGCAGCCAGATGTCAGGCTGGCAGGATAAACTGCCAAGTCTGGCACTGGTGCCGCACCATCAGCCCGCAAACACAGTGGGCAAGAATTCCAGCGATATTGCCTTGGTGATTGATGCGATGGATTTGTTGCACACGGGGCGTTTTGACGGGTTTGTTCTGGTCAGTTCAGACAGCGATTTCACACGTCTGGCAAGTCGTATCCGCGAGCAGGGTCTGGATGTCTACGGGATCGGGCAGCAAAAGACGCCGGAGGCGTTTCGCAAAGCGTGCAAGCGGTTTATCTTCGTCGAGAACATTCTGCCCGAGGCCGACCCCGAACCCGCGCAAAGCCGCAAGGCCCCCCCGTCAAAAGCCGTGCCCCTGATCAAGGCGGCAATGCAGGCCATCGACAAGGACGAGGACTGGTTTTCACTGGGGCAGGTCGGCCAGTTCATTGTTGCGGCCAATCCCGATTTTGATGCACGCAATTACGGCTGCGCGAAACTAAGCGAGTTGGTTGCCAGATCGGGCGCGTTTGAATTGCGGAAATCGTCAGGCAACAGTATGCAGTTGCGCCTGAAACCCTAGACATGGGGACACCGGCCCCTTATCTGCACTGACATGGCCAAGAAATCAGACCCGAATTACCGTATCATTGCTGAAAACCGCCGCGCGCGGTATGATTACGCCATTGAAGAAGACCTTGAATGCGGGATCATGCTGCACGGTTCCGAGGTGAAATCCCTGCGCGAAGGCAAGGCCAATATTGCCGAAAGCTATGCAAGTGTGGATGAAGGTGAATTGTGGTTGGTGAATTCCTACATCGCACCCTACAAGCAGGCCACCATCTGGGGCCATGAGGAACGCCGCCGCCGCAAGCTTTTGGTCAGCAAGCGCGAGATGGCACGACTTTGGGCGGCCACGGCCAAGGACGGCATGACGCTGGTGCCGCTGGTGATGTATTTCAACCATCGCGGGTTGGTGAAGATCAAGATTGCCATAGCCAAGGGCAAGAAACTTGCCGACAAGCGCGCGACCGAGGCCAAGCGCGATTGGGACAAGCAAAAGCGCCGCCTGATGAAGGAGTTGGGGTAACGCAGGTTACTGGAACAGCCCCAGTGCCCAAGGGGCCAGCAGCGCGGTCAGCATGGCGTTCAGCCCCATACCGATGCCCGCAAATGCGCCCGCCTGCGGATTGACCTGAAATGCGCGCGCTGTCCCGATGCCATGCGCTGCCACCCCCACGGCGAAGCCGCGCGCACGCCAGTCACGGATGCCCATCATGTTCATCATGGGCGTTATGACAATTGCCCCGATCATGCCCGTCAGGATAACCAGAACAGCCGTCAATGTGGGCGATCCGCCAAGGTTCTGGCTGATGCCCAGCGCCACGGGCGCGGTTGTGCCCTTGGGCGCAAGTGTGGCCAACAATTCGGGCGACAGGCCCATGGCATGGCCGATTGCCAGTGCCGACAACACCGCCATGCCGGACCCCGCCAGCAACGCAGCAACAATCGGTAGCGCCGCGCGGCGTACAGTTGGCCAGTTCAGCCAAAGGGGCACGGCAAGTGCGACCGTGGCAGGGCCAAGCAGGAAATGGACAAATTGCGCCCCCTCGAAATAGGTCGCATAGGTGGTATCCGTGACCCATAGCAGCGCTGCCAACAAGATAACGGCCACCAGAACCGGATTAACCAAGGGTGCGCGCCCTGCGCGCTGCGCCATATAATCCCCCGCCAGATAGGCAATGAGCGTTGCACTCAGCCAGATCAGGGGGGACTCGGCCAGATAGGACCATATTTCGGCGAAATCACGCATCTTCGCCCCCTTTCGCGCCAGTCAGCCGTGCCACCAGCACGAATGTCAGCACACCCGCCCCAATCGCCAGCACGGTTGAGGCAACAAGAGCCACCCCCAATGCCAGACCGTTTTCCCCCAACTGGCGCAAATGCCCGACCACGCCCACACCCGCAGGCACGAACAGAAGCGACAGGTGGCGCAAAATCCCCTCGCCCGTGGGGCGCATGAAATCGCCCAGCCGCGGCACTGTCAGCATCAGGACGAATAACAGCACCATCCCCAGCACAGGGCCGGGGGCGGGCAGTGCGAACAAACGCGACAGGGCTTCGCCCGCCAGTTGGCACAGCAGAATCAGGGCAAGGGCGTGAATCATTGGAAAACCTTTTTGTTGGCCTGCCCATTAGGCCCGATCCGCGCAAAAATAAAAGGGCCGCGTGATGCGGCCCTTTTTATCGGTCATGACGCGGGGTTATTCTGCCGGCACAGCGGTGGCATTCTTCGGTGTGCCGAAATGGCGGCGGTTCAACTGCCAGACCAGCCAGATCATTGCGAACTGCGATACCAGCGCGACAGCCGTGATGGCCCAATATCCTGCACCGAATTTCACGACCAAGCCCGCATCAACAAGCCCCTTGTTCAGCCAGAAATGGGTCAGCACCGCAAACCCCACGCCAGGGCAGACCAGTGCATAGGACCCCGGCGAATTTTCAGCCCCGAAGATGAACCGCTGCGCATAGCCCTGACGGATGAGCACCAGACCCGCAAACAGCAAGAACAGGATCTGCACCGACAGGAATTTTGTCAGCATGGCCAGCGTTTCGCCTGTCATCTCGGGCGACCCGAAATGCGCACTAAGACCGTGGCTTTGGCGCAAGCCCAGAATGCCCAGCACCGCAAGCAGGGGCACGATGATGGACAATGTCGGCGCAGTTTCGGGATTTGCGCCATGCTCCATCATGGACCGCAGACCCAGCACCATGGCAACAACTGCGATAATGCCCGCTGTCATCAGAAAGAATGTGGACAGCACAAGGCCCAGTCCCGCCACCGCGGGCAGCGTGCTCATGGCAGCAGGTGCGGCCAGTCCGACACCGACCATGGCGAAGGCGAAAGCGGGCAATATCTGGCCAAAATTGTTATTGGCCGCACAGTTGAAACCGCCCTCGGTCAGGACACGGCCCAGAAAACCACCATAGAGTTTGAACGCATAGGCCCCGATGGCCACAAACGCGATCAATGCCAGCGGAAACAGGTATTCCACCACCGACCACAACCCCGGCACGAAGACCATGCCCAGAATGAACATGACATTTATCGACATGGCCAGCGCCAGCGGCAGTGCCAGAACCTGACTTTGGGCATTGGTTTTGGCAAATTTGGTATATGCCTCGGTTCTCGTCCAGCCCCTGAAACTGCGCAGGTTCCAGACCAGAAGTTTCAGGTTCAGGAAGGCAAAGATTGCAATACCAGCCATTGCCAGAACGATCATGCCTTGGGTTACTGCGCCACCAGTGGTGAAGGCGGCGGAGATATCCTCGAACACCGGCACCGTTTTGCCAGGATGTGGCAGCCAATGCATAAGCCACATGAAAAAGGTGACCGCCAGCCCACCGGCCCCAAGCGAGGCAAGAAAGTAAAGCGGCGAATAGGTGTCTGCCGGACGTGCGGGAGTATGGGACATGGGTGTCTCCTTTCTTTCATATACACAATCATGAATATGATTATATGTTTGCAAAATACACTGTGGTGCAATGTCGCAGGCGGCGCGCACCAGACTCAACATCTTGTGGATAACTTCCGGCCAAGGGCGACATGCAGCGCAACGGCCTTGACTCTGGGCTGGGCTTGCGGCCAGACTGGACCGGATTGACCCAAAGGTTCACCCACTCGTGCAATTTACCCGCCTGCGCCTGAACGGCTTCAAAAGCTTCGTAGACCCTACGGATCTGGTGATCCAGCAGGGCCTGACAGGCGTGGTTGGCCCAAACGGTTGCGGCAAGTCCAACCTGCTGGAAGCGTTGCGCTGGGTCATGGGTGAAAACCGCCCCACAGCCATGCGCGGCGCGGGCATGGAAGATGTGATCTTTGCCGGAACCGACCAGCGACCTGCCCGCCATTTTGCCGAAGTCACCCTGCAACTTGACAACCGCGACCGCGTGGCGCCTGCTGCGTTCAATGATGCCGACACACTGGACGTTGTGCGGCGGATCACACGCGATGCGGGCAGCGCCTACAAGATTAATGGCAAGGAAGCGCGCGCGCGAGATGTGCAGATGCTGTTTGCCGATGCATCCACCGGCGCGCACAGCCCCGCACTGGTGCGGCAAGGCCAGATTTCAGAACTTATCAACGCCAAGCCCAAGGCCCGCCGCCGCATACTGGAAGAAGCTGCCGGGATTTCCGGCCTGTATCAGCGCCGCCACGAAGCCGAATTGCGTTTGCGCGCGACCGAAACGAACCTTGAACGCGTCAGTGATGTGATCGACCAGCTTGCCCAGCAACTGGCGCAACTGTCCCGACAGGCACGGCAGGCCGAACGCTATCGCCAGATCGGCACACGGTTGCGTCAGGTGGAAGGGCTGCTGCTGTACCGGCGCTGGCGCGAGGCGGATCAGACCCGACTTGACGCCGAGACGGCATTGCATGCCGCCCTGATCACCAGCGCCCAGACAGAAACGGACGCGCAGCAAGCCAGCCGCGCCCGTCAGACCGCCGAGGACAGCCTGCCCCCCTTGCGCGAAGAAGACGCCATCGCAGGTGCCGTGCTGCAACGCTTGCAGGTCAGCCGTGACACCCTGACCGCCGAGGAATCGCGCGCACAGGAAACAATCCGCACGCTACAGTCCCGCGTGCTTCAACTGGCGCAGGATATTGACCGCGAATCCGGCCTGAACCGCGATGCGTCCGAAACGATCGGACAACTGGAATGGGAACAGGAACAGCTTGCCCGTGCCGCGGACGGGCATGAGGAAAAGCTTGAAGCCGCGGCAGCCACCGCCGCCGAGGCAGCACAGCTTCTGGCAGACCACGAAGCAGACCTGACGAGTGCCACCGAAGATGTGGCGCGTCTGGCCGCGCGGCACCAATCCGCCGAACGCCAGATCAGCGAACTGGAAGGCGCGCTTGCCAAAGCGCAGAACGCGAGCCTGCAAGCGGCAGATGCCCATGCACAGGCGCAAGCCGCCCTGCAAGCTGCCGAGGATGAGCTGGCACAGGCCCAAGAGGAACTGGACGCAACGCAATCGCTGACCGAAGACGCCGAATCCACCCTGCAAGAGGCCGAGGAGGCCCGCCAGCACGCCCAGTCCGAAGAAGCCAATGCCCGCGGCGCCCTGTCCGAGGCCGAGGGCGAGGCAGGCACCTTGCGCGCGGAAACGGCAGCCTTGTCGCGACTGATCGACCGTGACAGCGGCGACGGCACCCAGCTTCTGGACCTGTTGCGCGTGGCAGACGGGCATGAACTGGCAATCGGCGCGGCATTGGCCGACGATCTGCGCGCGCCCCTGTCAGATGGCGGTTCAGGCTGGGTGGCATTGCCGGGCTATGATGATGCAGCCCCCCTGCCCCATGGCGCGGCAGCCTTGGTGCCCCATGTGCAGGGACCGGATGCCCTGTCGCGCAGGCTGTCACAGACGGGCTTGATTGATGCCGCCGACGGCGCCCGATTGCAGCCTGCGCTGCGCCCCGGTCAACGACTTGTCACATTGACAGGCGATCTGTGGCGTTGGGACGGGTTGCATGTTGCCGCACAGGACGCACCCAGCACCGCTGCGCTGCGGTTGCAGCAAATCAACCGTCTGGACAGGCTGAAGCGGGATCTGGAACAGGCCGAGGCACGCCTGCACAGCGCCCGCGACGCGCATGGCGCATTGAAGACACGCCTCGACGCCCTGACCGCCGCCGAACGACAGGCGCGCGATGCCCGTCGCGCCGCCGACCAGCGCCTGACGGAAATGGGCCGTGCATTGTCGCGCGCGGAAGCTGCACGCGATAGTGCACAGGTCCGGCTGGAAAATACAGCGGCCCAGATGGCGCGTTTCGCCGATGATGTCGAGGACTTGTCGGACACATTGTCTGCCGCGCGCGAACAGCTTGACGAACTGCCGGATCTTGATCAGGCACGCAGGGCAACCGACACATTGCGCCTGACTGTCGAAGCGGCGCGCATTACCATGATGTCGCATCGTGCGCAGGCGGATGAGTTGCGACGTGACGCAAAAGCGCGCATGACACGCGGGCAAGAGATCACGAAATCCCTAAGCGGATGGCGCCACAGGTTGGAAACTGCCGAAACGCGGATTCGTGATCTGGAAACCCGCAAAGATACGACCGAGGACGAGTTGGCAGAGGCCAGCGCCGCCCCCGAGGAACTGGCCGAGAAACGCGCCGAGCTTGCCGATGAAATCACCCGCGCCGAAGCCCGCCACGCGGCAGCGCGCGACCAGCTGGCCGCCGCAGAAACCGCCGCGCGCGATGCCGCAGACAGGGAACGCGCCACCGAACGGGCCGCATCCGATGCCCGAGAGGCGCGCGCGCGCATCGAAGCGCGTCGTGACGCGGCCCGCGAGACTGTGAAACTGGCCGAAACCCGCATCGCCGAGGAGATGGAGACAACCCCGCAGGCGCTGCTGGAACAGCTGGACACCGACCCCGACACCATGCCGGATGCAACCGCACTGGACGAGGAACTGACCCGCCTGCGTCGCGCCCGTGATGCGTTGGGGGCCGTGAACCTGCGCGCCGAGGAGGACGCCCGCGAGGTGCAGACCGAACATGATCTGCTGGTTCAGGAAAAAGCGGATCTGGAAGCGGCCATTGCAAAATTGCGGTCCGGCATAAACGCATTGAACCGCGAAGGGCGCGAACGCTTGCTGATCGCGTTTGACAAGGTGAATGCCAGCTTCTCGACGCTGTTTACCCATCTGTTCACGGGTGGCGAGGCGAAACTTGTGCTGGTTGAAAGTGACGATCCGCTGGATGCAGGGCTTGAAATCATGTGCCAGCCACCGGGCAAGAAACTGTCCATCCTGTCACTGCTGTCGGGGGGCGAGCAGACCTTGACCGCGCTGGCGCTGATTTTCGCGGTCTTTCTGGCCAATCCTGCGCCGATCTGCGTGCTGGACGAAGTGGACGCGCCGCTTGATGATGCCAATGTCGCGCGGTTCTGCGACCTGCTGGATGAAATGTGTCGCCGGACCGAAACCCGCTATCTGATCATCACCCATAACGCACTGTCGATGGCGCGGATGGACCGTTTGTTCGGGGTCACGATGGGCGAACGCGGCGTCAGCCAGCTGGTCAGTGTGGACCTGAAACACGCCGAGGCACTGGTCGCGTAACCGCTTGACGCAGCTTTCGGAATTGAACATGTTAAGCGCATATTTCTGAGAGCACCCGCCATGTCCCATGCCCCCCGCGCGCCGCTGATGACCCCTGTGCTGATCGGGGGCTGCATTATCATCATGATCAGCTTTGCCATCCGCGCCAGTTTCGGTGTGTTCCAGATTCCCATTGCCGAAGAATTCGGCTGGCTGCGGGCTGAATTTTCACTGGCCATTGCCATTCAGAACCTCGCTTGGGGCATTGGCCAGCCGATTTTCGGCGCAATTGCCGAACGCTTCGGGGACCGCCGCGCAATCTTTCTGGGTGCACTGGTCTATGCGGCGGGGCTTGTATTGTCATCCTTCGCGGTGACGCCCGGCGCGCATCAGATGCTGGAAATCCTTGTGGGGTTCGGGGTTGCAGGCACGGGATTCGGGGTCATTCTGGCGGTGGTCGGGCGCGCCGCATCCGATGAAAATCGCAGCCTTGCCTTGGGCATTGCGACGGCGGCGGGCAGTGCCGGACAGGTCTTCGGGGCACCATTGGCCGAAATCCTGCTGTCGTTCTATTCATGGCAAAGCGTGTTTGTCATTTTCGCGGCACTGGTGCTGCTAAGCCTGTTTGCGCTGCCGATGATGCGCAGCCCTGCCCCCGCCAGTCGCGCGGAACTGGAACAAAGCATGGGTGCCGCGCTGAAACAGGCGTTTCGCGACCCCAGTTTCACGCTGATTTTTCTGGGCTTCTTTTCCTGTGGCTATCAGCTGGCCTTCGTTACCGCGCATTTTCCCGCGATGGTCACTGAAATGTGCGGCCCCATCAACCCCGACGGAATGCTTGCAGCCTTTGGCATTACCACGACATCGGCATTGGGCGCTGTTGCCATTTCCCTGATCGGGCTGGCCAATATTGCGGGCACTCTGGCAGCGGCATGGCTGGGCAAACGCTATTCCAAGAAATACCTGCTGGCATCAATCTATATGGCGCGGACAGTGGTTGCGGCGGCCTTCATCCTGTCGCCCATCACGCCGGGTTCGGTGCTGTTGTTCTCGATTGTCATGGGGGCGCTATGGCTGGCCACAGTGCCTCTGACATCAGGGCTGATCGCGCATATCTACGGGCTACGCTATATGGGAACACTATACGGGATTGTGTTTTTCAGCCATCAGTTGGGCAGTTTTCTGGGGGTTTGGCTGGGCGGGGCGTTGTATGATCTGCATGGGGATTACACGCTGGTCTGGTGGGTCGGCGTGGGTGTGGGGCTGTTTTCGGCCATTGTGCATTTGCCTGTGCAGGAACGCGCGCTGAACCTGCGGCCTGCATAGCAGCCGATGCGCCCATAGCGCATGTTCGGGAAGCTCAGAACCGGTTCCCGTTTTTGAGCGACATGCTCTGTTGCGGGCGTAGTATTTTGAGTATTTTTGGCAAGATGAAATCAGGAGTGCTGCGCCGCATGCCGACCCGCCCAATGCCCTGTGGCCAGACAGGCGGTCAGAAGATAGCCGCCAGTCGGCGCTTCCCAGTCCAGCATTTCGCCCGCCGCATAAACATTTGGCCAGTTGCGTATTTCCAGCCCGTCGGTCAGCGCGGACCGCTTGATCCCGCCTGCGGTCGAGATGGCCTCGTCCAGCGGTCGGGGGCCTTGCAGCGGGACGGGCAGCGCCTTCAGGCGTTTGGCAAGGTCGGTCGCGTCTGCTGGCAAGGGGCGGGCTAGTTCATGCACCAATGCAAGCCGCGCCCCTGACAACCCCAGCGCCTTGCGCAGCCGGTTGGCAGTGGACAGTTTTGCGGGTTGCGCCGCTAGACGTCCGGCAATGTCGGTCACGGTGCGGTCCGGGAATAGATCCAGCACCAGCGCCGCGCCGTCACGCAAGGGACGCGACAGGGCATAGATTCCGCCCCCCTCGACGCCACGCGCTGAAATAACGAATTCCGCACGCACGGAATGCGCAGCCGCGCGAAGCAGCACGCCCTTGACCGGTGCGCCGAAATGGGCGCGCATGTGACCGGACCAATGCACAATGAACCCCATATTGGCGGGTTGGAACGGTTCAAGCGGCACGCCGCGCGCCGCAAGTTCGGCCACCCAGCGCCCGTCGGAACCCAGCCGCGCCCAGCTTGCCCCGCCCAGCGCCAGCACGCATGTTCGCGGTGCCAGATGACGTGGCCCGTCCGGGGTCGCGAAGTCGAACGCCCCCCCCTGCCAGCGCCACCCCCTGCGCAGGCGGACACCCGCATTGTCCAGCCGCGCCAGCCATGCCCGCAATAACGGAGAGGCCTTCATCACGCGCGGGAACACACGGCCAGACGAGCCGGTAAACAGATCCGCGCCCAGATCATTGGCCCAATCCCGGATCTGGTCAGGCCCGAAGGCGCGCAGCACCGGGTCCAGCCATCCGGCGGCGGCCCCGTAGTGCCCAATTTGCTGTTCAAGCGGGGCCGCATTGATCAGGTTCAGGCCCGACTTGCCTGCCATCAGGAATTTCCGCGCGGGCGATGGTTTGGCGTCGCAAATCACGACTTTGCGGCCGGACGCTGCCAGCACCTGCGCGGCCATCAGTCCGGCCGGACCAGCCCCGATGACCAGCGCATCAATCGCCTCGAAGCGGGTCATGCTTGTGCCTTAACGAATTCTTGAGGACATCCGGCTATTGTGAAACACTCCTCGCAATCGCATATATAGTCCATGTTGTATTCAAACCCCAAAGGCCAATGTCCGATCTGATTGTCAGTTCCTACAATATTCACAAGGCGGTCGGAACCGATATGCGACGTGATCCGGCACGAACTGTTCGGGTAATCCGCGAATTGGGGGCTGATATTGTTGCGCTGCAAGAGGTAGATCGCCGTTTTGGCGACCGCAAGGGGGTGCTGGACCCTGATATGTTGCGCGATGAGACGGGTTTGACCGCAGTCACCCTGACCGACAGGCTGGGCACGCGCGCACATGGCTGGCATGGCAATTTACTGTTGCTGCGCGGCGCCGAAGTGCAACAGGCCCGCGCCATCTCGTTGCCCGGTCTGGAACCGCGCGGCGCGATCGTGGCCGATATTATGCTGAACGGACAGCCCTTGCGATTGATCACCGCACATCTGGGACTGCTGCACCAGTCCCGGTTGCTGCAAGCCCGCCGCCTGTCCGAAGAAATTGACGGGGGGGACGGGCGCCCGACATTGGTTATGGGGGATTTTAATGAATGGCGTCTGGGCACGCGATGCTCCCTCATGCCGATGCGGCGCGAATTGCGCGCGGTGAAGCGGTCGGCCGCGACAATCGCCAGTTTCCCCGCACAAATGCCGGTCCTTCCACTGGACCGCATCATCAGTTGTCGTCAGGCGCTTGTCAGCGATTTGCGCGCACATGATACGGAACTGGCCCGCAAGGCATCCGACCATTTACCAATTCGTGCAATGCTTACCTTGCCGCAGGTCGCAAGCGCGGCTATCTGACCGGCTTGAGGGTTGGGCGCGTTTACGGTATGGCCACGCAATCCCGATAAAGCGCGGCAAGGGGGGCCAATGGCCGACACCAGAAAACTATTCATCAAGACCTATGGCTGCCAGATGAATGTGTATGACAGCGAACGCATGGCGGAAGCGCTGGGCGCATCCGGCTATGCGCTGACAGACCGCGCAGATGACGCCGATATGATTTTGCTAAACACCTGCCATATCCGCGAGAAAGCCGCCGAGAAGGTCTATTCCGAACTGGGCCGGCTTAAGCCGCTGAAGGCAGCGAATCCCGATCTTAAAATCGGGGTGGCCGGCTGCGTGGCCCAGGCCGAGGGCGAGGAGATCATGCGCAGGCAGCCGCTTGTCGATCTGGTGGTCGGGCCGCAGACCTATCACCGGCTGCCTGCCATGGAGGAAGCAGTGCGCAAGGGCGCGCGCGCGGTGGACACCGATTTCCCCGAAGAAGACAAATTCGAGCATCTGCCCGAACCACCCCGCGCAATGCGCGGCCCGACCGCGTTTCTGACGGTGCAGGAAGGGTGCGACAAGTTCTGTGCCTTCTGTGTGGTTCCCTATACCCGCGGGGCCGAGGTTTCGCGCCCCGTCGCCCGCATTCTGACAGAGGCACGCGATCTGGTTGCGCGCGGGGTGCGCGAGATCACGCTGCTGGGGCAGAATGTCAACGCCTATCATGGCGCGGGCGATGGCGGCAGCTGGACGCTGGCGCGCCTGATCCGAGAGTTGGCGCGCATCGACGGGCTGGAGCGTATTCGCTTTACGACATCGCACCCCAATGACATGGATGATGACCTGATTGCCGCGCATGGGGATGAACCCAAACTGATGCCCTACCTGCATTTGCCGGTGCAATCTGGCAGCGACCGGATTTTGAAAGCGATGAACCGCAAACATACGGCGGAAAGCTATTTGCGCCTGATCGAACGGCTGCGCAATGCCCGTCCCGATTTGCTGCTTTCGGGTGATTTCATCGTGGGCTTTCCGGGCGAAACCGATCAGGATTTCGAGGATACGATGACACTGGTGCGACAGGTCGGGTACGGTCAGGCCTATAGCTTCAAGTATTCCGCGCGGCCCGGAACACCTGCGGCCGAACGTCCATGCGTGCCCGATGATGTGTCCAGCGAACGCCTGCACCGCCTGCAGGCATTGCTGACAGACCAGCAGCGCGCGGCACAGGTTGCCATGGTCGGGCGGGACGTGAATGTCCTGTTTGAAAAGCAGGGCCGCACCGCCGGACAGATGACGGGCAAGTCGGACTATTTGCACGCCGTGCATGTGACCGACCCGAGTGTCGAGAGGGGCCAGATCCGGCGCGTCAGAATCATCGAGAGCAACACCAACTCCCTTGCGGGCGTTCTGGTTTAACGCATCGGGATTTGACGCGCCCGTATTGTCGCACAGGCGGTATTATCAGGCAGAATAACTGGGGCATTGTCACATCTGCGCTACATCTGGTGCGTAAAACAGCAATGCATCGCCGATATCGTGTGGCATGGGGTCCATCCCTACAAACAATCCTTGCCAGCGGACAACGCAATTGGCAGCATGAAGAAACACCGTCGCAAAAACCCGCGATCATTATAGGGAGAACTTCTTGGGCATAGACGCCTTGACCCCGTCACACACCCCGCTGGACACAGCGCAGTCGCATATGGAATTTTCCGACAACCGCCTTCTGGTTGATTTATGCGGCGAGTATGATCGCAACCTGACCCATCTTGAAAGTCAGCTTGGCGTGCAGATCCTGCGGCGCGGCAACCAGTTGACAATCATTGGTGCGGAAGATGTGCGTGCATTGGTCGCGCAGGTTCTGGGCACGCTGTATCAAATGCTGGAAGAAGGTCGCCAGATCGAATCGGGCGATATTGCTGCGCTTATCCGAATGGGCCGCGCAACCCCAGCGGATGACGGACCACAGGAGCAGTTGGAAATGTTCCGCACCGGCAAGCTGGAAATCCGCACCCGCAAGAAAAGCATCATCCCCCGCACCGAAGCGCAACAAGCCTATGCACGCGCATTGCTGGAACATGAGATGAATTTCGGCATTGGCCCAGCGGGCACCGGCAAAACCTATATTGCTGTTGCCGTGGCAGTGCAGATGTTTTCAGACGGCCATGTCGACAAAATCCTGCTGTCACGCCCTGCCGTAGAGGCGGGCGAGCGTCTGGGCTTTCTGCCCGGCGACATGAAGGAAAAAATCGACCCCTATATGCAGCCACTATATGATGCGCTGAACGATTTCCTGCCCGGCAAACAATTGCAGAAGCTGATGGAAGAACGCCGCATCGAAATTGCGCCGCTGGCCTTCATGCGTGGTCGCACGCTGTCCAACGCCTTCGTGGTGCTGGACGAGGCGCAGAACGCGACCGAGATGCAGATGAAAATGTTCCTGACACGTCTGGGCGAAGGGTCGCGCATGGCGATTACAGGTGACCGCAGTCAGGTCGATCTGCCGCGCGGCATGCATTCGGGCTTGCGGGCTGCGGAACGTATCCTTGAAGGCGTCAAGGGCATTGGGTTCAGCTACTTTACATCGGCGGATGTGGTGCGCCACCCGTTGGTGGCCCGCATCATTCAGGCCTATGAACGTGACGAAGAACAGCATGGCTGACACCACACCGCTGGTCGATCTGGTTATCGAGGATGATCGCTGGAATGCTGCCGCACTGGAAGAACTGGCGCAAAACGCGGCCAATGCGACCCTGCGAAGTTTGGGCTTGCCGACCACAGGCTTTGAAATTGCGTTACTGGCCTGCGATGATACCCGGATTGCAGCGCTGAACGGCCAGTTTCGGGGCAAACCGCTGGCGACCAATGTTCTAAGCTGGCCAAGCTGGGATCTGGCGGCGGAACAGGACGGTGGCACCCCCGAGCGCCCCGAACAAGGCGACCCTAATGATGCCGA
Organism: Roseinatronobacter sp.; assembly: GCF_051859525.1. Classification (NCBI taxonomy): domain Bacteria; kingdom Pseudomonadati; phylum Pseudomonadota; class Alphaproteobacteria; order Rhodobacterales; family Paracoccaceae; genus Roseinatronobacter; species Roseinatronobacter sp. Next base: position 180,731 of record NZ_JBHYFM010000003.1, read on the forward strand.
ATCGCTGGGCGACATCGCAATAGCCTATGAAACCTGTGCCCGAGAGGCACAGGAGCAAGGCAAGGCATTTGGCGATCATGTCACGCATCTGGTCGTGCATTCGACGCTGCATCTGTTGGGATATGACCATATCCGTGACAAAGATGCCGCCCTGATGGAAGAAATCGAAATCCGTATACTTGCATTATTGGGGGTGGCAGACCCATATGCGGACGGGGCAGAGATGCCACATTAGCACTGGAAAGGACCCATGGGCGACACCACAGACGGATCTATAGCAGCGCAGCGCGCGCAGGATGATCCAAAAGACAGCGAAACCCGCGGCCTGTTTGGCCGCCTGTTTGACGCATTTTCCCCCGATGACACCCAAGACGACGACAGCGGGACAAACCGTTTAGGTCCGGCCCTGCCCGGATTGGCAAACCTGTCCGCGATGCGCGTCGAGGATGTTTCCGTTCCCAAAGCCGAGATTGTTGCCGTTGAACAAGACGCGCCGCTTGCGGAATTCGTGCAGGCCTTCCGCGAGTCCGGATATTCACGCATTCCCGTTTATGCCGAGACACTGGATAATCCGGTGGGCTTGCTTTTGCTGAAGGATCTGGCGCTGCATTACGGGTTCAACGGCCATCATGATCTTGATCTGGCCCCGCTGTTGCGGCCGATATTGTATGTTCCCCCATCCATGCCGCTGGGCGTTTTGTTGCGCAAGATGCAGGCTGAACGCACGCATTTCGCCCTGATGATCGATGAATATGGCGGCGTCGACGGGCTGGTCACCATCGAGGACCTGCTGGAGCAGGTCGTGGGCGAGATCGAGGATGAACATGACACCGCCGAGGAAGCCCATATCCATGAGGAAAGCCCCGCAACATGGCTGGCGGACGCACGAACCCCGCTGGAGGAACTGGAGCTGCGTCTGGGCTTCCCGCTGACATCCGAGGATGAGGATGAAGAGATCGACACGCTTGGCGGGTTGGTGTTCGTGCTGGTCGGGCGCGTGCCGGTGCGTGGGGAACTTATCACCCATGACTCTGGTCTGGAATTCGAGGTGATTGACGCGGGGCTGCGCCGGATAGAGCGTGTGCGCATACATATTCCGGAAGCCCTGCGCAAACCCGTGACACCATGACGGGCAACCGCCCTTCCCCGTCCAAAGCTGCGCGCTGGTCCTTGCTGCTTGGATATGGCGCAATCGGGACCGTAATGGCGGCAGGTCAGGCACCGCTGGGGTGGTGGTGGGCCACGATTTGCGCGGCCGCACTCTTGTTTTACAGCCTGCCGGTGCATGCCACGCCCAAAGAGTGGGGCTGGCGCCTATGGGCGGCGGGCACGGGGTATTTCGGCGCAAGCCTGTTCTGGATTGTGGAGCCGTTTTTCATCGAACCCGAACGCCATGGCTGGATGGCCCCGTTTGCGCTGGTGCTGATGGCGGGCGGACTGGCGCTGTTCTGGGCCGCATCCGGATGGCTGGCTGCACGGCTGGCATATGGGCGCGGCCGCCTGCCTGCATTGGTGGGGGGCATTGTCGGGTTTGAATTGTTGCGCGGCTGGGTTTTCACCGGTTTCCCATGGGCGATGCTGGGTCATGTTCTGGTGGGCACACCATTTATGCAACTTGCGGCATTGGGGGGCGCTGGCGCGCTGAGCCTTCTGGTGCTTGTGGTGGCCCTGCTGCCCGCACTGGGATCACGATTGCCCCAGCGTATGGGGGGCTTCGCTGCAAGCGTGGTGCTGATGGCGGGCCTTTGGGTCTGGGGCAACGCGCAAACCGATCTGCCACCACCCCAAGACCATGTGATCCGCCTTGCGCAACCCAATGCACCGCAGTCCGAGAAATGGCAGGGCGACAATCCGCAACGGTTTTTCAACCGTCTGCTGGACCAGACTGCCGCCCCCGCCGACCCCGCACCTGCGTTGGTTGTATGGCCGGAAACAGCCGTCCCGTTCTTTCTGGAATATGCGGGCGACGGCCTGATGATGATGGCGCAGGCGGCGCATGAACACGGACCCGAAACACAACTGGCATTCGGGGTTCAACGCTATGACGGGGCGCGGTATTTCAACAGTCTGGCCGTTCTGGATATCACCGCGCAGGTCACGCAGGTCTATGACAAGCACCATCTGGTGCCCTTCGGGGAATATGTGCCCTTGTCGGAATTCCTGCTGGGCACGGGACTTGCGGGTTTTGCCGCGCAGGTCCTAAGCGGCTACAGCGCGGGTCATGGCCCTGCATTGCTGGATATGGGACCGCTTGGGCAGGCCCTTCCGCTGATCTGCTATGAATCCATTTTCCCGCGTCATCTGCGGGGAACCGAACGACCTGACTGGGTGCTGCAAGTCACCAATGATGCATGGTTTGGCGAACTGACCGGCCCCTTCCAGCACCTTGCGCAGGCGCGGTTGCGCGCGGTCGAACAAGGGCTGCCCGTCTTGCGCGCGGCCAATACCGGCGTATCGGCCGTGATTGATGCGCGCGGTGGTCTGGTGGCGGAACTGGGATTGGGTGAAACGGGTTTCATTGATGCGCTCCTGCCCGGTGCTTTGCCTGCGACACTATATGCGCGCTATGGCGATATACCGGTCTGGGGACTGGTGGTCCTCATCCTGTCGGGCGCTGGTGCGGCACGGCGCGCGCGGCGCATGGAATCAGGGGTCAACACACGCTGAAATCAGGGGCAACGGTGCGGGCGCGGCGTCCCCAATCGTGCAGGCACGCAAAAAGGTTGCAATCGCATCATCCGCATGGACGGCGTCTGCAGCATGGATGCGCACCAGCGTATCGCCCTGTTCCAGCCGTGTTCCGACAGGGACAATGTCCGAAAACCCGACGCGCGGATCGATCCTGTCTGACGCTTGCCGCCGCCCGCCACCCAGTGTGATGACCGCCACCCCGATGGCCCGCGTATCATAGCCGGTCACCACCCCTGACACAGGTGCGGGAACGGACCGGACAACCGGCGCGGCAGGCAGATAGGTGGCGGAATTTTCCAGAAAATCCGTTGGCCCGCCCAAGGCCGCAACCATATGCCCGAAACATTCTGCGGCCTTGCCGGACCTGAACGCAGCTTCCAGCAGGCCCCGCCCGTGGTCCGGATCCTGCGCAAGCCCTGCCAGTGTCAACGCCTGCCCCCCCAATGCGCAGGTCACGTCCCAAAGCCGCGCCTCAACCGCGCGTCCGGTCAGGAAATCAACGGCAACGCCCAGTTCCAGCGCGTTTCCCGCAGCACTGGCCAAGGGCTGCGACATGTCACTTATCAAGGCCATTGTGCGGCATCCCGCCCCGTTGCCCACATCAACCAGTGCGCGCGCCAGTTCCCGCGCCGCATTTTGGTCGGTCATGAAAGCGCCATTGCCGCATTTCACATCCAGCACCAGCGCATCCAGCCCCGCCGCCAGCTTCTTGGACAGGATGGATGCCGTGATCAGGTCCAGCGACTCAACAGTGCCGGTAATGTCACGGATCGCGTAGAACCGCTTGTCGGCGGGGGCAAGGGCTGCTGTCTGCCCGACAATGGCGCACCCTGTCTGCGCAACGATTTTCCGCAGACGCGCCGCATCTGGCGCAATGTCATAGCCTGGGATCGATTGCAATTTGTCCAATGTGCCGCCCGTATGCCCCAAACCACGCCCCGCAATACTTGGCACCACAGCCCCGCAGGCAGCCAGTGCGGGGATCAGCATCAGGGACACAGCATCCCCCACGCCGCCGGTCGAATGCTTGTCAATGACGGGGCCATGATCCCATTGCAGCACGTCGCCAGAGTCGCGCATCGCGGTTGTCAGGGCCACACGCTCCGTCAGGTCCATGCCGCGCAACAAAACCGCCATTGCAAATGCACCAAGCTGCGCATCGCCCATGCTGCCATCGCAAATGCCTGCGACGATTGCCGCAAGTTCTGCCGCTGACAGCGTGTCACCATCGCGCTTGCGCCGGATAAGTTCCTGATACAACATGGCCGTGCCCCGAATATGAATGCCCGCGCAGGTCGCTACCAGCTGCCCGCCGCACATGCCAGAAACCGGAGTTCGTGCCATGATTGATCCGCGCATCGCAGACAGTTTCGCCCGACAATCCATGATGGCCAGCCTGAACGCGGAATTGCAAGCGGCCATGCAGGGGCGCTGCATCATTCATGCCCCGATCCTGCCCGCATTCGGCCAGCAACACGGCGCGGCACATGCAGCAGTCGCGTTTGCACTGGGCGATTCCGCCGCAGGCTATGCCGCGCTGACATCCATGCCGGCGGGGCAGGAAGTGATGACCGCAGAAATGAAGATCAACCTGCTATCCCCCGCAATTGGCGACAGGCTTGAGGCCACTGGCGAGGTTGTCCGCGCAGGCCGCAGGCTTGTTGTTGTGCGCGCCGAGGTGGTGGCCATAGCGGGGGACGCCCGCAAGGTCGTTGCCGTGTTGCAAGGGACCATGATCGGGGTGTAACGCCCCAGCAGCCCACATAAGGCAACGCACTGATCCGGTTGAAACTGGTCTGAAGCGGTCGCTGGGTATCGTCCCAAGGCGCGGAGCCAAGGCCGCAGGCCGCCGATGGCGCGGGCTTTATTCAGGTGCGAAGGGCCACCTAAGGCCAACCGGAACACTAACCCAGTTCTTCTGACGCAATCACAGGAAAAAACACCCCGCCAGACCAAAGCCCGAACCAGCGCCCGTCCGCATGGTGTTCATGGGTGCACAATTCCACCAGCCGGTAAAAGCTTTTGCGGTCGATCAGCGCCTCCAGCCCGCTGCGGATCATGACATAAGGCGCAGGCTCGCCCGAGCCTTGATCGCGGGTGACGCGAATAGGGTGATCGGCACCGGCAACAGCTTCGTCCCCGACATTGGTGACAAACACCAGCCGCTGGTCCCGCCCACTGCCTTCAACGCGGAAATCCACGGCCACGAATGGTGCGTCATCCACGGTAATTCCAACCTTCTCGACCGGAGTGACAAGGAAATACTTGCCTTCCTCCAACTTCAATATGCTGGAAAACAGCCGCACCAATGCGGGCCTGCCGATGGGTGTGCCCTGATAAAACCACGTCCCGTCGCGGGCGATACGCATGTCCAGATCGCCGCAGAATGCCGGATTCCATAGATGCACAGGCGGCAGGCCAGTGCCTTTGGCTGCGGCACTGGCGGCTTGCGCAAGCGTATCTGCCGACGGGGTCACGCTATTTTGTTCATCAGGTGTTTTTGTCATTGGCCGCCTATGCGATAAGTCACTACATAACAGATAGTCTTTTAGGACGAAAATTCACCCCGAAGGAGCGCCCGGATGAGCACAGAAACAGACCTGATTGCCGCAATCGAGGCTTTGGGCGATAAACTGGCGCAGGCGCGCGCCAGCATCAACCGTCGTTTCATCGGACAGAAAAACGTGGTTGACCTGACACTTACGGCCATGCTGTGCGGGGGTCACGGCCTGCTGATCGGCCTGCCCGGTCTTGGCAAGACACGCCTTGTGGACACCGTATCGACCGTCATGGGCCTGAAGGGCAACCGCATTCAATTCACCCCCGACCTGATGCCCGCCGACATTCTTGGGTCCGAGGTTCTGGACATTTCCGAGGATGGCAAGCGCGCCTTTCGCTTTATTGAGGGGCCGATTTTTTGCCAGCTGCTGATGGCCGATGAAATCAACCGCGCCAGCCCGCGCACGCAAGCCGCCCTTTTGCAGGCAATGCAAGAAGGCGAAGTTACTGTCGCGGGGGCACATCACCAACTGGAACGTCCGTTCCATGTGCTCGCCACCCAGAACCCGATTGAGCAAGAAGGCACCTATCCCCTGCCCGAAGCACAGCTGGACCGGTTTCTGGTGCAGATCGATGTCGTCTATCCCGATCGCGACACGGAACGTGATATCCTGTTGGCCACAACAGGGCTGGAGGACGGCGCGGCCCATCAGGTTTTCACTGCCGCCGAATTGCTGGAAGCGCAGGCGCTTTTGCGCCGCATGCCGGTCGGGGCGGGCGTGGTGGATGCCATTCTTGATCTGGTGCGCGCCTGCCGCCCGAACGAGCCGGAAGCCCATGAGGCGGCGCGCGAAGCTGTCAGCTGGGGGCCCGGGCCACGCGCGGCACAGGCACTTATGCTGACCGTGCGTGCGCGGGCGCTGCTGGACGGGCGGCTTGCACCATCACTGGAAGATGTCGCCGCCATGGCACGGCCTGTGCTGTCGCATCGCATGGCCCTTGGATTTGCCGCAAGGGCACGCGGTGAGAACCTTGGCGACATCATCGACCGCGTCGCCGCAACCGCCACCCGTCTGGAGGATGCTGCTTGACCCGAACCGACGCAGCCCTGCACGCGACCCTTCGCAGCCGCGCAGAAGGGCTTGCGGCCCCCCTGCCCGCGCTACTCGCGCAGGCCGAGCATCTTGCGGCCTCGGTTCTGCCGGGGGCGCATGGACGCAGACGGGCGGGAACGGGTGACGAATTCTGGCAATACCGGCCCGCAACCGCATCGGATTGGGGCGCAAGAATCGACTGGCGGCGTTCCGCACGGTCCGATGCGCATTTCGTGCGGGAAACCGAATGGCAGGCCGCACAGGCTGTGACCCTTTGGGTGGATCAATCACAGGCAATGGCCTTCTTCGGGCATAAGTCACGCCCGTCAAAGGCCGATCGCGCGAAGGTGCTGGCACTGGCACTGGCGGTGTTGTTGCTGAAAGGCGGCGAACGTGTCGGACTTATGCCGGACCTGCCGCCGCGCGCGGGACGCGCGCAGCTTGATCCGCTGGCCGCACGGCTGGTCGACACTGCGTCCGGCGACGATTACGGTGCACCGCCCATGATCGTCTTGCCCCCGCACAGCCAAACTGTTTTTCTGTCGGATTTTCTGGGCGACCAGACGGCGCTGCAAGATGCGGTAGGGCGCGCCGCAGATCAAGGCGTGCGCGGGACGCTGGTGCAGGTGCTGGACCCTGCAGAAGAAGAGTTTCCCTTTCAGGGCCGGTCCATCTTCACCTCGATGGGGGGCAGGCTGCGCCATGAAACCTTGCGGGCCGCAGATCTGCGTGCGCGCTATCGGGACCGACTGGCCGAACGCAAGGACATGCTTGCGGGGCTGGCCCGTGCGACCGGCTGGCATATGCTGACCCACCACACGGACCAACCCGCGGGGCTGGTGCTGATGTCGCTGTGGCAACAGCTGGACGCAAGGCGGGTGGTGTGATGTTTACACTTGGCCCGATAGGCTTTGCGGCACCTGCGCTATTGCTGGCCCTGCTGGCGCTGCCGCTTCTGTGGTGGCTGTTGCGCGCGGTCCCGCCTGCCCCCGTCATCCGGCGCTTTCCCGGTGTAGCATTGCTGATCGGCCTGAAGGATGCGACGTCGGAAACCGACAGGACACCATGGTGGCTGCTGGCGCTTCGGGCGCTGGCTGTGGCGGGACTGGTTATCGCCTTCTCCGGCCCTGTGCTGAACCCGCAACCTGCGCGCGACGGCACCGGCCCGCTGCTGGTGCTGAGTGACGCAAGCTGGGCCAGTGCGCGCGACTGGCCGCAACGACAGGCAAGGATGCGCGATATCCTGACCGAGGCAGGCCGCACAGGCCGCCCTGTCGCGGTGGTCGCACTGACCGACCTGCCCGCAGACGCGATCACCTTTCGCGCGGCGGACCATTGGCTGGACCGCCTGCCTGCATTCGCCCCAGCGCCTTTTACCGCAGATGCAGGCGATGTGCGTGAATGGATATCGGGGCTGGAGGATGATTTTGACAGCTACTGGTTGTCGGACGGGCTGTCACATCCCTATCGGTCGGACGTTCTGGACGCGTTGCAACAGCGCGGCACAGTCACTGTATTTGAAACGTCGCGCCCCGCCATGGCACTGGCACCGCCGGTTTTGCAAGATGGCGTCGTGCAGTTGACAGCACATCGTGCTACCGGTCTGCCCGCACAAGAAATCGAGATTTCCGCCACCGGCCGCGACCCGTCAGGGGTGGAACGTATTCTGGCCAATGGAAGCGCCAGCTTTTCGGAAAACGGCACCACAGCGTCACTTGATCTGACCTTGCAGCCCGAATTGCGCAACAGGATCACCCGTTTCCAGATCGCGGGCGAACGCAGCGCGGGCGCAGTTGCCCTGACCGATGATGCGCTGCAACGGCGCAAGGTCGGCCTGCTGACAGGACGCGAGGGGCGCGAGGGGTTAGACCTGCTTTCACCCTTCCTGTACCTTCGACAGGCCCTTGGGCCGGTGTCGGAACTGATTGAAAGCGCGTCGGTTGACGACCTTCTGTTAACCGCGCCTGACGCGTTGATCCTTGTCGATATTGCCCAGTTGTCGGAAGTGGAAACCGCGCAAGTTCTGGATTTCGTCAATGATGGCGGATTGCTGCTGCGCTTTGCGGGGCCACGGCTGGCCGCAAGTGATGTCGCGCGCAGCGACGAGGACCCGCTGTTGCCTGTGCGCCTGCGCATCGGTGGACGCACGGTCGGGGGTGCCATGAGTTGGGGTGAACCCCGCAGCCTGCGCGACTTTGCGCAGGAATCGCCCTTCGCGGGGCTAAGTATCCCGCAAGATGTCACCATCAGCGCACAAGTTCTGGCCCAGCCCGACCCAGGCTTGGGGGAACGCACGATTGCGTCGCTTGCCGATGGCACACCATTGGTCACACGCAAATTCAGCGGCAGCGGGCAGATTGTTCTGTTTCATACGACTGCGAATGCGGACTGGTCCAACCTGCCCTTGTCGGGACTGTTCGTTGACATGCTGGAACGTCTGGCCCTGTCGACCCGCCCCGCCGCGCCCAGCGCACAGGATCTGGCGGGCATGGACTGGCAACCGCAGCGCGCCCTTGACGGGTTCGGGCAGGTTCTGGACGCAAGTTCGGCACCAGTCATTGCGGGCCGCGCCCTTGCAGACCGCGCCTTCGGCCCGAATGTCCCGCCCGGCGTCTATACCAGCGCGGCAGGCAGTTTTGCACTGAATATCGGCGATCATGATATGGAATTACTGCCCAGCAACTGGCCCGCATCTGTCACGATCGAGCGCGACAGCATGGCCCAGGAACGCGACCTGAGGGCCTTGTTCCTGCTTATCGGCTTCGGGGCATTGACGCTGGACATTCTTGCGGCACTGTGGCTGTCGGGCAGGTTGCGGCGCGCAGGTGGGGCGCGCGGGGCAACCACGGCACTTCTGGCCGCGGCTGTGCTGGTGTTTTCCGCCCCGCAGCTTGCGCAGGCAGATGATGACCGTCTGGCACTGGCGGCAACATCGGATGTGGTTCTGGCGCATGTCCTGACCGGCGATACGCGCATCGACACTGTGGCGCAGGCCGGGCTGCGCGGTTTGGGACGGGTGCTGTTCCAGCGCACATCGGTCGAACCGGCAAGCCCTATTGGCATTGATCTGGAAGGCGACGAATTGACCTTCTTTCCATTCATCTACTGGCCCATCACGGAAAACACGCCCATCCCGTCAGACGCGGCTTATGCGAAACTGAACCGCTATTTGCGCGGCGGTGGTATGATCATGTTCGACACGCGTGATGCGGAACTGGCCGGACTGACACGAACCACACCCGAAGCGCGCCGCCTGCAAGCCATCGCGCGCCCGCTGGACATTCCGCCGCTGGAACCTGTGCCCGAGGATCATGTGCTGACGCGCACCTTCTACCTGCTACAGGATTTTCCGGGCCGGCATACCGGCCGCGATGTCTGGGTCGAAGCCGCACCACCAGATGCCGAACAAGCCGAGGGCATGCCCTTCAGAAACCTGAATGACGGGGTCACGCCGGTCATCATTGGCGGGCATGACTGGGCGTCTGCATGGGCCGTCAATGAAGGTGGCCAACCGATGTTCCGTATCGGCACAGGGGTTACGGGCGAACGGCAACGCGAAATGGCCTACAGGTTCGGCGTGAACCTGATTACCCATGTCCTGACCGGCAATTACAAATCCGATCAGGTGCATGTGCCCGCCCTGCTGGAAAGGTTGGGACAATGACCGGCGCGCAGGATATCGTTTTGTCACCATTGGTGCCCGTGCTGGTGCTGTGGGGGCTGGCCGGCTTGGCCGCAGCAATGGTTGCACTTGCCCTGTGGCAGGGGTTGCGGGGGTGGTGGTTGCGCGGGCTGGCCGCATTTGCCGTGCTGGCGGCGCTGGCCAACCCGTCCCTGCAACATGAAACCCGCGAGGCGCTAAGCGATATCGCGCTGGTCATGGTCGATGATACGGCGTCGAACCGGATCGGGGGACGTGATGCGCAAACCGAAGCCGCCCTTGCCCATCTGGAGGACGAACTTGCTGAACTGGCGCTGGATACACGCGTTGTCACAGTATCGGACGGCACCGGCAATACAGGAACACAACTGAATACAGCCCTGACCGAGGCACTGGCAGATTTGCCCCGCGACAGGCTGGCGGGTGTTTTCGTCATCTCCGACGGTCAGGTGCATGATGCGGATATGCCGGTATCTGTGCCTGCCCCCGCCCACCTGTTGCAAACCGGACGCGCCAGCGACTGGGACCGCAGGCTGATCATTCGCAACGCCCCTGCATTTGCCATCATCGGCGAACCTGTCACCCTGACCTTGATGGTCGAGGACCAAGGCGCTGTGCCCCCTGACATGTCGCGCTTCACGACACTGCGCTATGCAATCGACGGCGCGGATGAACAAACGGCCATGGTGCCCATCGGCGAAGAGCTGGAAATCACCGTCACACTGGATCGCGGCGGCATGAATGTCCTGCAATTCGAATTGGATGAGGCGCCGGGGGAACTGACCACACGCAACAATGCGGCCATTGTGCAAATCAACGGGGTGCGCGACCGGCTAAGCGTTCTGCTGGTTTCGGGCGAACCGAATGCCGGACAACGCACATGGCGCAACCTGCTGAAATCCGATCCGGCCGTAGATCTTGTGCATTTCACCATTCTGCGCCCGCCGGACCGTCAGGACGGGGTTCCCGTGGACGAGCTGTCGCTTATTGCCTTTCCCACGCGCGAATTATTCGTCGACAAGATTGACGAATTCGACCTGATCATCTTTGACCGCTATCGCCGTCGGGGCATTCTGCCGAACGCCTATTTCAGCAATATCGCCCGCTATGTCGAAGAGGGCGGTGCCCTGCTTGTCGTGGGTGGCCCCGAACTGGCAGGGGCAGAGTCGATCTGGCGTTCACCCTTGGGCGATATCTTCCCTGCACGCCCCACATCGCGCGTGATAGAGCAAGGGTTTCGTCCCGCAATCACCGAACTGGGCCAGCGCCATCCGGTCACCAGCGGGCTGCACGCGCAGGCGCCCGTGTCCGACGATGGCAGCCCTGCGTGGGGACGCTGGTTTCGCCAGATTGAACTGGACCCCCAACGTGGACAGGTCGTGATGACCGGCGCGAATGATCGCCCGCTTCTGATGCTGGACCGTGTCGGCGGTGGACGGCTGGCGCTACTGGCATCGGACCAGACATGGCTTTGGGATCGTGGCTTCGAGGGGGGCGGCCCTCAACTGGAACTGCTGCGCAGGCTTGCCCATTGGATGATGGGCGAACCCGAACTTGAAGAAGAAACCCTGACAGCAACAACCGAAGGCAACCTTGTCACCATTTTGCGGCGCAGCTTGCGCGACGAGGTTGGCGCGGTCACGGTGCATGCACCCGATGGCAGTGAAACAGTTCTGGACCTGACCGAGGACGCGCCGGGCGAATACCGCACACAATGGCAGGCCCCCGAAATCGGGCTGTATCGGTTGTCCGACGGCGAATTGGAAACTGTCGTGGCCTTAGGGCCAAGTGCGCCGCGCGAGTTTGAGGAAACCATTGCAACCCCGAACCATCTGCGCCCGATCATCGACGCGCAACGCGGCGGGGTTATAACGCTGGAATCGGGACTGCCCGATCTGCGGACGGTGCGCGAAGGCCGGACCGCCGCCGGACGCGGCTGGCTGGGTGTAACCCCGCGCGATGCCTATATGACAACCGAATTGCGCAGCGCCGCCCTGTTGCCCGGCTGGCTTTGGCTGTTGCTGGCCGCAGGGTTTGCCTTGGGGGCATGGCTGCGCGAGGGGCGCCAATGAAATCTGCCGCAGATGCGCCCGTATCCGTCCCCTTTCACCTGCGCGATGCACAAATCGCCGGACAGTCGTGCCGCGTTGTGCCTTAACAGTCACATTCCCCTGTCTGGCACGACCTTTGCGCGTGCTTGGGCATGGCCGTAGCATCATGCGAACGCTATATGCCTTGGAAACAAGTGCAGAATCGTGGTTTCAGTTATTTATCAAGGGGCGTTCATTTGGCCGATAAGCAGCCCATAGGTGACACAGCGCATACCGGCAGCGCTGGCCCCGAATTCGGGCTGGAACAACAGGGCGACATCTGGCTTCTGCATGGCGAACTGACGGTGCGCAGTCTGGGCGTGGCACTTCCCCGCCTGCTGGCCCTGAAGGGCGCGGATATCGCTTTGGACTTACGCAATCTCCAACGCTTTGACACAGCCGGCGCATGGGCATTGCTGCAACTGCGTGGCCAGCAGCAAAACACCGGACAAACCCTCTCGCTACAAGGCCAGACGGACGAGCATACGGCCCTGATTGACCGCGTCGAACAGGCCATTCCAACCGCGCCGCAGGACAATAAGGAACGGTTCGGCATTCACGACCTGTTGGCCAGTGTCGGCAAGGCTGTCGTTGGTGTGGGCCGTTTTCTGGCCGAGATTCTGGCAATGCTGGGCGTTTTTCTGGCAAGGTTACTGTATCTTGCCCGCCACCCGTCGCAATTCCGGCTGACGGCGCTGGTATATCACGCCGATCAGGTGGGCTGGCGCGCAGTTCCCATTGTGTCGCTGATGGCTTTTTTGATCGGGGTGGTACTTGCCTTTCAGGGGGCGGTGCAATTGCGCCAGTTCGGTGCGGAAATCTTCGTTGTCGACCTGATTGCGATTTCCATTTTGCGCGAGTTGGGCATTTTGCTGACGGCCATCATTGTCGCGGGGCGCACCGCGTCCAGCTTCACTGCCGCCATCGGGTCCATGAAAATGCGCGAGGAAATCGACGCCATGAACACGCTGGCCATCGATCCCGCAACAGTGCTGTTTGTTCCGCGGATTCTGGCGCTTCTGATCACGCTGCCCATTCTGGGGATGATCGCCAATATCATGGGCTTGTTCGGTGGCGCGTTGATGTCATGGATTGAACTGGGCATATCCCCCGCCATGTTCATGACACGCCTGATCGAAGACACCAGCATGGACCATGTAATTGTGGGCTTCGTCAAGGCGCCGGTATTCGCCCTTATTATCGGCGTTGTGGGCTGTCATGCAGGCATGCAGGTCGGCGGGAATGCCGAAAGCCTTGGCAAGCAGACTTCCTCGGCGGTGGTGCGTGCCATTTTTGCCGTGATTGTGGCCGATGCGCTGTTTTCAGTGTTCTTTGCGATGATGGGTATCTGATGGGACATGATACAGTCATCCGCCTGCGGGGCATTCGCAACCAGTTTGGCACTCAGGTCGTCCATGACGACCTTGAACTTGATGTTTATCGCGGCGAGGTGCTGGGCGTTGTTGGCGGATCGGGCACGGGCAAATCGGTATTGCTGCGCTGTATCGCGGGCCTGCGTCCGCCACAGGCCGGCAGTATCGAGATATTCGGACAGGATGCGCTGAACTGCACTGAACCGGCACGCCGTGCCATTGACCAGCGCATGGGCGTCATGTTTCAGGATGGCGCATTGTTTTCCAGCCTGACCGTGCGCGAAAATGTCGAGGTGCCCATGCGCACTGTCCCGGGGCTAAGCGCCGCAATGCGCCGCGATCTGGCGGACCTGAAGATTTCCATGGCGGGCCTGCCCTATATTGCCGGTGACAAATTCCCGTCCGAACTGTCGGGCGGCATGCGCAAACGCGCGGGTCTGGCGCGGGCGCTGGCGCTGGATCCGGAAATCGTATTTCTGGACGAACCAACGGCCGGGCTTGACCCGATTGGCGCATCGGCCTTCGACGAGTTGATAAACGGCCTGTCCCAAAGCATGGGGCTGACGGTGTTTCTGGTAACGCATGATCTGGATACGCTTCATGCAACCTGTGACCGGATTGCCGTTCTGGCCGAAAAGAGAGTGATGTATACCGGCACAATGTCCGATATGCTGAATGTCGATCACCCTTGGGTGCACGAATATTTCCACGGGCCGCGCGCACGCGCAGCACTGGACACGAAAGAAAGGATCGCCTGACGCATGGAAACGCGGGCAAATTACGTTCTGATCGGTGCATTCGCCCTGGCGGGTTTTTTCGGTATCATGGGCTTCTTTCTGGTCTTCAGCAAATACCAGTTTGACAGGCAGTTCGCCTATTACGAAGCCAGTTTTGATGCCGTTTCAGGCCTGTCGCGATCTGCCGATGTGCGGTTTGCGGGCCTGCCGGTCGGACAGGTGCTGGATGTAAGCCTTGCGCCCGATGGCCGTGTGCGCGTCATGCTGGAAGTGGACCGCGCAACGCCAGTGCGCGCGGATTCGGTCGCGATTGTGGACAGTTCCGGCATTACCGGCGTGGCTTTCGTGTCGATTTCGCCAGGGTCGCAGGACGCGGCGCTGATCAATGACCGTGATGATGTGCCACAACTTGATGTCGGGCGCTCGACCATCCAGTCCTTGACCGAAACTGCCCCGCGCATTCTGGAAGAAGCGCTGACTGTGGTGGAACAGGTCAATCAACTGCTTGGCGCTGAGAATCAGGGCCGCGTTGCCGCGATTCTGGACAATATCGAACGCTCCTCGGGGGATTTGTCAGCGGCGCTGGACAGTTTTGCAGGGTTTACCGAAACCGTTGATGCGGCAACCGAAACCTTTACCGAATTCAGCGACAATCTGGCCCCTATTCTGCGACAGGCGGAAAACACGCTGGAAAGTCTGGAATTCGCAATCGACGAAATCGCCCTTGTTGCCACCGAAGCCCGCTATACCTTCGAGGCTGGCACCCAAACCCTGAACACCGCAGATGCCTTCGTGGCAGGCGATTTGTCAGTTCTTGTCACCGAATTGAGCGATGCCGCTGCATCTGTTCGCAACGAGCTGGAAGAATTCAGCCGCGAGGCGCAGGTCATGTTCGGCGAATTCACCCGCACCAGCAGTGCGGCAACGCAACGCATCGAAGCATTGGACCCTGCCCTTGCGCGGCTGGACCCGTTGCTTGCACGCGCCGACACCACCTTGCAAACCGTCGAACGGATGTCGGATAATATTGACGGGCTGGTCACAGGTGACGGGGCTGCCCTGATCGCCGAGGCCCGCGACATGGTCGCCATCGCGCGCGATGCCACAACATCCATCGCGCGCGCGGCCGAAACCGACCTGCCCCTGATCATGGCCGATATTCGCGCCGCAACCGAAGAAATCCGCGGCGTTGTCGCAACGGTTGGCGAAGACCTGTCCAGCGCTTCGGGCCAGATTGATGCCGTATCGGATGCCGGACTGCGCGCGCTGGATCAAGTCACCGGCACATTTGCCAATGCCAATACAACGCTGGATGCCATCAACCGTGCCTTGGTTACAGGCGAAAGCACCCTGCAGGCGGCAGAACGCGCCTTCGTGGGCGCAGACCGTGTCATCAACGAAGATATAGGCCAGATCACGGAAGATTTGCGCGATGTCCTGGGCCGGTTGGGCCGCGCGGTAGATTCCGTTGCCGATGACATTCCCGAAGTGACCGCCGACCTGCGCCGCACCGCCGAAAGCGCGGCACGCGCATTTGATGACCTAAGTGCAATCATTCGTGACAGTGGCGCACCTGTTCGCGAATTCACGACAACCGGCCTGCCCAATATCAGCCAGCTTGCGCGGGAAACGCGCGGTCTGATTTCAAACCTGGACCGGCTGACGCGCCAGATCGAACGCGACCCGACACGGTTTTTCCTGAACCGTCAGACACCGGAGTTCAGAAGATGACAGTTTCACGCAGACATATGATGACCACGCTGCTGGCGCTGACAGCCCTGTCGGGTTGCGGGGCCGTTTCCGCGCTGAATCAGGCAACGACACCGCTGGATGCGTTCGAGTTGCGCGCCCCGCGTGATCTGCCGCAAGCGGGCCGCATGCTGGCACGATCCCTGAGTGTGGAGCCGCCGACCACTTCGGGCGCGCTGGATACCGACCGCATCCTGATCAAGCCCAATGCCGTACAATCCCTTTACCTGCCCGGTGTTCGCTGGTCCGAGGATGCGCCGCAAATGATGCAGACGCTTGTGCTGCGCGCCTTTGAAGACACTGGCGCATTGTCTTATGTCGGACGCCGCCCCTTGGGCGGGTCGGGCGATTTTGCCCTGATCAGCGAGATCACGGATTTTCAGGCCGAGCTGGGACCGGATGGCGATTCCGTATCAACACGCATCCGGATCACGGCACGGATGGTGCGCGAGTCCGATGCGCGCGTCCTTGCAAGGCGCAGCTTTACCGCGACAGCGCCAGCTGCGTCAAACAGCGCGCTGGATATTGTCGAAAGTTTCAACCGGGCGTCAGATGTCGTCGTCACGGATCTGGTTCGCTGGGGGTTGGAGAGTATCGGTCTGCGCCTGCCCGCAACCTAGCGCTTATTCAAGCCTGCGTGAGGGCTGCCTGCCCCCACACCCCCGGGGATATTTTCACCAGAATGAAAGATAGGATCGCCCGTGCTGAAGTCACTTTATGACTGGACCCTTTCACTGGCGCGACACCCACATGCACTATGGGCGCTTGCGCTGGTGGCATTTGTGGAAAGTTCTGTTTTTCCAATACCGCCGGATGTGTTGATGATTGCCATGATCGTGGCACGCCCGTCGCGGGCATTCGTCATTGCGGGGGTTGCCACAGTCGCGTCGGTGGCAGGCGGGATGGCGGGCTATTTCATAGGCTATGGCGCGTTCGAGACGCTGGGCCGGCCGGTGTTGGAGTTTTACGGCAAGGACGCGTATTTTGAACAGTTTCAGGAACGGTATAACGAATGGGGCGCATGGGCGGTGCTGATCGCTGGCGTGACCCCCTTCCCCTATAAGGTTATCACCATCCTGTCAGGCGCGACCGGATTGTCCTTGCCGGTGTTCATTGTTGCATCCGTTATCGCGCGGGCAATACGCTTCTTTATTGTGGCGGCATTGCTGTGGAAGTTTGGTACACCGATCCGTGATTTCATCGAGCGGCGGCTGGGTCTTATGTTCACCTTGTTCATGGCGCTGCTTTTGGGCGGGTTTCTGGCGGTAAGGTATCTTTAATGCGGCGGAATATACAGCTTCTGGCGTTGACAGGGTCGATCGGGCTTTTGCTGGGGGCACTGGCGTTTCAGTATATCGGCGGCATGGCGCCATGTGCGCTGTGTATCTGGCAGCGCTGGCCACATGTTGTGGCCCTGCTGGGGGCTGGCGCACTGGTCCTGCCAAATCCGGTTTTTGCGATGCTTGGCGCGGCAGGGGCTACGGGGTCCGGAGCAATCGGGATTTATCACACCGGGGTAGAGCGCGCGTGGTGGGAAGGGCCGTCCAGCTGCAGTGCGGGCGGCGACCTGTCGGGGCTGAGCGCGCAGGAATTGCTGGACCGGATCATGGCCGCACCGGTCGTGCGTTGTGACGAAGTGCCATGGGAAATGTTGGGCCTGTCGATGGCAAGCTGGAATGCGGTAGTGTCCTTCGCCATTGCGGCACTGTGGCTGGCAAGCCTGCGCCTGCGCTAAGGCTAGCGCAGGCGTCGGGCAGGAAACTCGCCGATCCTGAATTCCCCCACCACATGGCGCCATTCACCCGCGCGCAGCTGCTTGCGATGTGTGAAGCGCACAGAATGCAGGGGGCCATCGATACTGCCCTGCCAGAATTCGATGAATTCGAACAGGCGCGGATAGTCGGGCGCGAGATCGTATTCCTGCCAGACGAAGGTGTTCAGCACATGAATATGGTCGGGCATGCGATAGATCATTTCGGCAGTGGTCAGGCCGTAGCCCTTGAGCATAAGTTCGGCGGGGGATGCATCCATTTCAGACCTCAGGTTTCTGGTGGTTCTGAAATCATGCCAAGAGAATAATAATAATCAATGAAAACATGCTGTTGTCACTTATGAGGGACGGCTGCCAAGGGGGGCGGCTTTGCGGCATTGCACCCCATATCATGGTTCTGGTAAGGTGGCACCGACGAGATATAGTGAAGACCCAAACCGCGCGAGGATCAGGTGAGCGATAGCCCCGAAACCCCTGAAAACATTGACGAAACACCACCATCCGGCCCAAGCGGACCAAGTGTTTCGATCACGCAGGAAATGCGCTCGTCCTATCTTGACTACGCGATGAGCGTGATTGTCAGCCGTGCCATTCCCGATTTGCGCGACGGCTTGAAACCTGTGCACCGGCGTATTCTTTATGCAATGCACGACACTGGCAACACCCATGACAAGCCGTATCGCAAATCTGCCCGTGCCGTGGGCGAGGTGATGGGCACCTATCACCCGCATGGCGACAGCGCGATTTATGACGCGCTGGTGCGCATGGCGCAGCCCTTTTCCATGTCGCTGCCATTGCTGGACGGCCAGGGGAATTTCGGGTCCATGGATGGCGATAATGCCGCGGCAATGCGTTATACCGAAGTGCGCATGGACAAGGCCGCAGGCGCGCTGCTGGCCGATATCGACAAGGATACTGTCGATTTCCAGTTGAACTATGACGGTCGCGACAAGGAACCGACCGTGTTGCCCGCGCGCTTCCCCAATATGCTGGTCAACGGCGCGGGTGGTATTGCCGTGGGCATGGCCACGAATATTCCGCCGCATAACCTGGGCGAGGTGGTGGATGCAACGCTTGCGCTGATAGACGACCCCGACCTGTCCTCAGAGGCGTTGATGCAGTATGTGCCCGCCCCCGATTTCCCCACGGGCGGGTTGATTTTGGGCCGCGCAGGCGCGCGCAAGGCTTATCTGGAAGGGCGCGGGTCTGTTGTCATCCGCGCCAAGACCCATATCGAGGAACTGCGCAAGGACCGTTTCGCGATCATCGTGGACGAAATTCCCTATCAGGTGAATAAATCGACCATGGTCGAGAAGATCGCCGACGCCGTGCGCGAAAAGAAGATCGAGGGCATTTCTTCTGTCGCGGATGAATCCGACCGCATTGGCGTGCGGGTCGTTGTGGAACTGAAGCGCGATGCCACGCCTGATGTGGTGCTGAACCAGTTGTTCCGCTTCACGCCCATGCAGACCAGTTTCGGTTGCAACATGCTGGCGCTGAATGGCGGGCGGCCCGAACAGTTGATGCTGCGTGATTTCCTGACCGCTTTCATCGGATTCCGCGAAGAAGTGGTCACCCGCCGCACGGCCTATGAACTGAACAAGGCGCGCGAACGCAGCCATGTGCTGTGCGGTCTGGCCGTGGCCGTGTCCAATGTCGACGAGGTTGTGGCCACCATCCGGTCGTCGGCAGACCCGGCCGAGGCGCGCGAGAAGCTGATGACGCGGCGCTGGCCGGCAATGGATATTGCGCCCTATATCCGGCTGATTGATGATCCCAGCCATACGATGAACGAGGACGGCACCTATAACCTGTCGGAGATTCAGGCACGCGCCATTCTGGACCTACGCCTGCAACGCCTGACCGCCATGGGCGTCAAGGAAGTCACGGATGAATTGGAAAGCCTTGCTGCCAAGATCAAGGATTATCTGGATATTCTGCGATCCCGCGCACGCGTGATGGAGATTATCGGAACCGAGTTGCGCGAAGTGCGCGAAGCCTTTGCGGTGCCGCGTCGCACCGAAATCGTCGACTGGGCCGGCGATATGGATGACGAAGACCTGATCGAACGTGAAGATATGGTCGTGACCATTACCAGCGGCGGATATATCAAGCGCACACCTTTGGCCGACTTCCGCGCGCAGCGCCGTGGCGGCAAGGGGCTGTCGGGCATGGCCACCAAGGATGATGATGTCGTCACGCAGTTGTTTGTGGCCAATACCCATACGCAGCTTCTGTTCTTCACCACCGACGGGATGGCCTACAAGCTGAAGACATGGCGCCTGCCACTGGGCGGGCGCACGACACGCGGCAAGGCAATGGTCAATATCCTGCCCATCGCGCAAGGTGTCAGCATTGCGGCGATCATGCCGGTTGAACGCCCCGAGGACGAGTGGGAAAACCTGCAAATCATTTTCGCCACATCGGACGGGTCGGTGCGGCGCAATGCGTTGTCGGATTTCGTGAATGTGAAATCCAATGGCAAAATCGCGATGAAACTGCCCGAAGGCGTCAGCATGGTGAACGCGCGCATCTGCGATGAAGATGACGACGTCATGCTGGTTACCGCATCTGGCCGCGCAATCCGGTTCCGCACCACAGATGTGCGTGTGTTCAAGGGGCGCGACTCGACTGGCGTGCGCGGTGTCAGGCTGGGCGATGGAGACAGCGTTGTGTCCATGGCCGTGATCCGCCATTTTGAGGCCAGCCCCGAAGAACGCGCAACATATCTGAAAATGCGCCGCGCCATGGCGGGCGTCACCGATGATGACGGCGATGACGAAGAAGACACCGCCGAAGGGGCATTGTCGCCTGAACGCTATGCGGAAATGTCCGCCTGTGAAGACCTGATCCTGACCATTTCGGAAAAGGGTGCCGGAAAACTGTCCTCCAGCCACAATTACCCTGTGCGCGGACGGGGCGGCATGGGTGTCGCGGCAATGGACCGCGCCATGCGGGGCGGCGCGCTTGTGGCCTGTTTCCCTGTGGATGCGAATGACCAGATCATGCTGGCCACATCCAAGGGCCAATCCATCCGCGTGCCGGTGCAGGGCATTTCCTTCCGCTCCAGATCGGCTGGCGGGGTGAAGGTATTCAACACCTCAAACGGTGAGTTGGTGGTGTCAGTCGCACGCGTGGCCGAGACTGGCGACGAGGCAGACGCCACGGATATTGCGCAGGGCAGCGAGGATGCTTCGGAAACTTGAGGCCGCGCTGGCAGATTGTGCAGCGCGGCACATCACGGTGACTTATGCGCAGATGGCCGCGAGGATTGGGCTTGAAGGGCCGGGGCGCATAGCGAAACTGACCGATGCGTTAGAAACCCTGATGGAACAAGACGCACAGAGCCGCGCCCCCCTGCGCGCAGCGCTGGTTGTCGGGCGCAGCGCAGGCGGGTTGCCTGCGCGCGGTTTTTTTATGAAAGCCGCTGAACTTGGTCTGGGCGCAGGCCAGACACCGCAGGCGTTTCATGCCAGCCAGGTGGCGGGGGTCTTTGCCATGGCGACGAATTCGGCCGCCGACATATAAAACTTCAATAAAATCCTATAAAACCTGCACCACACTGACCTGCCAACGCCGCAAAGGTGACATGATGCGCGTGCTTTTACTGTCTGATTGGCACCGTTCACATGGTGTCGGGGCAATTAGAAAGGCTAGCGGATATGCGCGACGGATACATAAAGGATTTCTTGGTGTCGGAATGCGGCGCGGTCACGGTTGACTGGGTTGTCCTGACAGCCGCAATCGTCGGGCTGGGTGTCTCTGTCGTTGCCTATGTTTCGACGGGCACGCTGGATCTGGCTGAAAAAATTGAAGACGCGCTTACGCCCGCAGACTGAGTATCCCACGCACCAAGGGGATTTATCGGATTCAAGATTTGTTAGGAACTTCATGCCATTTCTAGTGCATGTTGCTCAAAAGTGGGAACCGGTTTTGAGCTTCTCGAACATGCAAAACCAATAAGTTAAAGCATGTCGAGTGAATGCGAATGAACGCGACATGCTCCAGTGCGCGCATAGGAAAAGACCCATGAACCAGTATATATGTATGATCGACCTGAAACCGAATGCACACCCGCTGGCATTTGCGCGCGCAGCGGAACAGTGGTTTGAAGGGCTGAAAACCGCCGGAAAAATCTCGGGCTGGACATTGCTGCGGCGCAAATTGCGATTGGCAGGCCCCGGATACGGGGATTTTATCGTGATCGTGGAAGTGGTGGATCTTGCGCAGCTTGATTTGGCCTTCACCCATTTGGCAGACGGCGATCACGATGCCGCGCGCGATTATGACCAGATCCATGGCATGATCGACACAGTTGATGTGGGGCTGTACCGCCCCTACCCGGACGATGCACAGGTTGAACGTCTGGCCCTGATCTAAAACAATGTCAGCCGAACATATGGCCGCCGGTATTGCATGGCGGGAAAGCGCGGCATATTCACGCCGCCACGTTCTGCCGGTGCAGGATGCGTCAGGCAGTACTGCGCGGGAAACGGGCCGTCAAAACCGCGACGCCGCATGATCATTTGCAAATTGTCGCGCGACCAGCCAGCTTGCACATGCCATTCCCCCGGCGGTTGCAAGGCATAATGGCAAGCCCCCCAACTGGTAGCTGACCCCGGACAAAAGCGTCCCCAACAACCGACCTGCAGCATTGGCCATGTAGTAGAACCCGACATCGCGCGTGATCCTCTCTGCCGTGCCGAACGCGAGGATAAGGTAGGAATGCACGGAAGAATTCAGCGCAAACACAAAACCGAAGACCAGCAAGCCCACAACCAGGACGCCCGTAAGCCATGCTTCCGGCCCACCGGCAAAGGCGGCAGCAGCGGCCAATACCAATGGAATGGGCACCAGCACCCCAGCCCAGAAAATCGCCTTTTGTGTGATCGCCTGTTCCGACTGCCCCTTGCCACCGAGCAGCCGCGGGGCAAGGGCCTGAACCGCGCCATACCCAATGATCCAAAGCGCCATGAAACCACCAACCAGAAAGAAAGCCTCGCGCCGGCCCTCGGCAGTCCCATCGGACAAGACGGCCTGAAAATAGATCGGGATGCCCACGACAAACCACACATCGCGCGCACCAAACAAAAACATCCTAGCAAGGCTCAGGCGGTTCACGCGCGCATCGCCAGAGCGCCAGCCCGACCATTTATCCGCGCCCTTCATGCGACCGGGCAGCCCGTCGGGCAGAAACACAAGCACTGCCAGCAATATTACCGCCAGAACCCCCGCCATGCCCCATATTGCGGCCTGAAACCCGACTACGGCCAACAACGCCGCCCCCAGCAAGAAACCCGCACCCTTGACAGCATTTTTAGATCCTGTCAGCGCCGCGACCCACTGGAACAACGCCCCTTCGCGGGACGGGGCGAGAATTTTCACAGCGGATTTCGACGACATCTTGGCCAGATCCTTGGCAACACCGGACACGCCCTGAACCGCCATCACGAATATAACAGAGGCGGTGATTGTCCAGGACGGGTCAAGCTGCGCAAGCGCAACAAGCGCCGCAATCTGCAAGCCAAGCCCCGCATATAATGTGACAGCCAGGCCAAACCGCGCGGCAAGCCAGCCCGCAGCCAGATTGGTGATAATCCCGGCCACTTCATAAAGGACAAACAACCATGCGAGTTGCACCGGCGAAAAGCCCAGCGCATTGAAATGCAACAACACCAGCATGCGCAATGCGCCATCCGAGAGCATGAACGCCCAATAGGCCGCAGTGACCGCCATATAGGCGCGCAAGGGGGAGGCAGCGTTGCTCATGGTGGTATAGCCTGTTCCTGATTGGACAAGGTGGGGGGCTGTCTGCCCCCCACACCCCCCGAGGATATTTGGACCAGAATGAAGGGGGCAGGGGCGCTAATGTGTTGTCGCGATCATGCGGGTGATGTCACCGAGGCGGCAGGCATATCCGAATTCATTGTCATACCAGGCATAGAGTTTGAGTTGGGTACCGTTCACCACCATGGTCGATGGTCCATCGATGATGCCCGAGCGGGGGTCATTGGTAAAATCGCTGGATACAAGGGGGCGATGCTCGAAGCCCAGAATGCCATTGAGGGCCCCATTCGCGGCAGTTTCAAGCAGGCCGTTGACATCCTCGCGGGTGGTGGCCTGATCGAGTTCGAACACACAATCGGTCAAGGAGGCATTCAGAAGCGGAACCCGCACAGCGTGGCCGTTCAACCGCCCCTTGAGTTCGGGATAGATCATGGTGATTGCCGTAGCGCTTCCGGTTGTCGTGGGGATCAGGTTCATCAGCGCCGATCGCGCGCGCCGCATGTCCTTGGCCGGACGGTCCACGATGGTCTGGGTATTTGTAACGTCATGGATTGTGGTGATTGAACCATGGCGGATGCCAAATGCCTCATGGATGACCTTGACCACCGGGGCCAGACAGTTTGTTGTGCAGCTTGCCGCCGTGATGATGTCATGCTGTGCCGGATCATACAGGTGATGGTTGACGCCATAGACGAGGTTGAGCGCGCGCGCGTCCTTGACGGGCGCACTGACGATGACCTTGCGCACACCGGCGGTAGAATAGGGGGCGAGTTTTGCAGGCGTTTTGAAAGCGCCGCTGCAATCCACCACCAGATCAATACCCAGTTCAGCCAATGGCATATCTCCTATACGCCGAGCATGAGAGAGGGGAAGGCACTGGCCATCAAGGATGAGCGAGCCCCCCTCATGCGATATATGCCTGTGCCACCGGCCATGCACGCTGTCGAATTCCAGCAACAGCGCGTGTTGTTCGGCCGAACCGACCGGATCGTTCAGCAGCGCGATATCACCACCCGAGCCGTTGTCGACAAGGTCACGCAGCACAAGTTTTCCGATACGCCCAAGGCCGTTAATTGCGATGCGGGGACGAGAGGGGGATGGCATGTGTCAGGCACTCATTCAAGTTCAGGCATCTACGCCAATTGCATCGATGCGGGTTTGTAGGGAAAGCTGGTCCAGCGCAGTGACCGGCAGGGCAAGGAACGCTTCGACCTTGCGGCGCAGGCAGGCATAGGTCTGCACGAAAGCAGGATGGTCCGCATCAGGAGAGGCCTGATTGCCAACCGGATCCGGCAGCCCCCAATGACCGGCAATCGGATATCCGCGCCATGGCGGGCAATCTTCGGCGGCGGACCTGTCGCAGACGGTCAACACGAAATCCATCTGCGGGGCATCTGCCGCCTGAAACACCTGCAAGTGTTTGCTGCGCAAACCGGAAAGGTCATGCCCGTTGCGCGCCAATACGTCCAATGCTGCAGCATTCGGGCTGCGCGCGGGGGCTGTGCCCGCGGAAAAGGCCCGGAAGCGTCCGGCACCAAGATCGCGCAACAGCACTTCGGCCATGATCGAGCGGGCAGAATTCCCCGAGCAGATAAAGAGCACATTCAGACTGCGCCCCTTGTCCTGCAGCATGCCCGTTCTGCGGACCGGCACAACAGGCATAAGGTCAGGGCGCGCACGCCCGACATCCAGCGCCAGATATGCGACCAGCGCTTCGGCTGTTTGCAGATCGACCGCATAATACAGTGCACGCCCCTGACGTGTGACATGCACCAGCCCAGATGACACCAGATCACGCAAATGGTGCGACAGGGTATTTTGCTTCAGCCCCAGCATCAGGGCAATTTCGGTCGGCCGCTGCCCATGCGGCGCAAAGCGCATCAATAACCGAAAGACCGAGAGCCGGTCCGCATGACCGAGAATGGCAAAAATCTGTGACGCGTTTTTTATTTCCATAATTCACGAATAGTGGAAATGTAATCAGGCTACAAGTGATCGTTTTATGACAGACGGCCAGCGGCGCTATCACTCCAGCGACGTCACCCACAGGATTTCTGCATCCTCACGAGAGAGCGAAATGACATTATGCCCCATGGTCGCGTCATAGTACGCGCTATCGCCGCGCTTCATATCCACGGGCGCATAGAATTCTGTGAACAGCCGGATCTCGCCTGTCAGGACATACAGGAATTCTTCGCCCCCGTGACGCACCCAGCCGTCAAAATCCTGCATGTCACGCGCCCGTACACGCGCCTGATAGGGCAACATTTTCTTTGCGGTCAGTTGCGTTGCCAGCAAACGGTGGTCATATGTCGGGGTGGGATGTGCCGTGCCGTCATTGCGCAAGGTCAGCGCCATACGCCCGCTGGCTCGTGTAACTTCGGGGGGGGTGAAAAGTTGCGGAACCGAAATTTCCAGACCGCCCGCCAGTTTCTTGAGCGCGTCATAAGTGGGCGACATCTGGGCATTTTCGATCTTGGACAAGGTCGAGCGAGCCAGACCTGCGGCTTTGGCGGCCTGTTCCAGTGTCCAGCCGCGCGCACGGCGCAGGGCGCGCACCCGTTCAGCCAGATCAATGGGCTGGGCAGGTTCGACATCCCCGCCGGTGCGGGCAATTCGCAGGACATTCGCGTTTTCAGGATCACTCATGGCGGTTCTCTTTACGCAAGCATGCTTACACTTGCAACTGCCACAACGCAGGCATAAATCATGAACATGTTATCCATCACAGACACCGACATGCCCACGCCATGCCCTGCGCCATTCAACATGGCGCACTATGTGCTTGCGGCAGGGACGCAGACACCTGACAAGATCGCCTTGCAGATTGTGCGCGCCACGGGTGCGGAACGCTGGTCCTATGCCAGTCTGATCGCGGCAGTGCGCGGCACCGGGCAGGGTTTTCTGAACCGGGGGCTGAAACCCGGGGACCGTATCTTGCTGCGTCTGGGAAACAGTGTTGATTTCCCCGTTGCCTATCTGGGCGCGCTGGCTGCGGGGCTGGTGCCGGTGCCGACATCGGCGCAACTGACAACGCCAGAGGTGACACGGATCGCGCAACAGGTCACACCTGCGCTGGTTATAGCCGCCGAAGGGGTGGCGCTGCCTGACCATAGCGCGCCGGTTCTGCACCTTGCAGAGTTGAAAATGATGCGCGACCTGCCCCCCTGCGACTGGCATATGGGATCCCCCGACAGGGCGGGGTATATCATTTACACATCAGGCAGTGGCGGCAGCCCGCGCGCCGTTGTCCATGCACATCGCGCCATCTGGGCACGGCGGATGATGTGGGACGGCTGGTACGGGCTTCGGGCAGATGACCGTGTCTTGCATGCAGGTGCGTTCAACTGGACATACACATTGGGAACCGGCTTGATGGACCCTTGGGCCATCGGGGCGACTGCGCTGATCCCCGAAGCTGGTGCGCCGTTGGCATTGATGCTGAAACGCTTTGACGCGACACTGTTTGCGGCGGTTCCGGGGGTGTACCGCCAGTTGTTGAAGGACGGGCGCAAACTGGACCTGCCACGCCTGCGCCATGGCTTGTCCGCTGGCGAGAAACTGCCTGATGCAACACGCACCGCATGGCACGAGGCAACCGGAACCGCGATCTATGAGGCGCTTGGAATGTCGGAATGCTCGACCTATGTGTCGGCCAGCCCTGCGCGCCCTGCCCCTGCGGGAACGGCAGGCTATGCGCAGCGGGGCCGTCGGCTGGCCGTGCTGGGCACAGATAGCCAGCCCGTGCCGCGCGACCATGACGGCATGCTGGCAATCCACCGCAATGATCCTGGCCTGATGCTGGGCTATCTGGACGCGGACGGCCTGCCGCAACTGCCCCTGACGGGGGAATGGTTTGCCACAGGGGACAATGCCCGCATGTCCCAGGATGGCGCAATCACCTATGTCGGGCGCGATGATGATATGATGAACGCGGGCGGGTTTCGCGTCTCGCCGCTGGAAGTCGAGCGCGCCCTGGCCGAGCACCCCGGCATCATGGATATCGCCTGCACTGAAATTGACGTGAAACCCGGTGTCACAATCATCGCGGCATTTTACACCGGCGCAGCCCCCCTGCCCGCCGCAGAACTTGACGCTTTTGCGGCGGCCCGACTGGCGCGCTACAAGCAGCCGCGCCTGTATCACCATTGCGACAGCCTGCCCCGCGGGACCAATGGCAAACTGTCACGCCGCGCCCTGCGCGCCAGCCATAAGGCCCTGACATGATCACGCTGGACATCTACTCAGACCCCGTTTGCCCGTGGTGTTTTATCGGCAAGGCGCGACTGGATCGCGCCCTTGAAAGTCGCCCCGACCACCCGTTCGACATTCGCTGGCACCCGTTCCAGCTGAACCCTGACATGCCTGCCGATGGCATGGACCGGAACGAATACATGTCATTGAAGTTCGGCGACGCGGCTGCGGTTCTGGACGCCTACCGCCCGGTGATTGATGCTGCGCAAGACACAGGGCTGGTATTGGACCTGCCCGCCATCACGCGCACCCCGAACACACTGGATGCGCACCGCCTGATACACTGGGCGGGTCTGGAAGGACGGCAAACCGCAATGGTCAGCACATTGTTCCGCGCCTATTTCCAGCAGGGCCGCGACATTGGTGATACGGCAACCCTTCTTGAACTGGCGCAGTCGGTCGGGCTGGACCGCAACCTGATCGCACGCCTGCTTGACAGCGATGCAGACCGCGCCCTGATTGCCACCGCCGACCGTGATGCGCGCGCGCGGGGCATTTCAGGGGTGCCATTTTTCATTGTTGCACAGCAATACGCAGTTTCAGGCGCACAAACCGTCGAGACATGGCGCAATGTCATTGACGAAGTCGGGGCGCGCTGAATGCCCCCCTTCCCCCCGACCAAACCACTGCGTTTTGGCGAGTTCGTGGCGCTGATGGCGCTGATGACTGCCATGGTCGCCTTCTCGATTGATGCGATGCTGCCTGCCTTGCCCGTGATCGGGGCAGAATTGTCACCGGATGCGCCCACACACGGGCAACTGGTGATCCCCGCCTTCGTTCTGGGGTTGGGGTTGGGCGTTATGGTCTGCGGGCCGGTTTCCGACGCATACGGGCGGAAATCGGTACTGCTGGTGGGGCTGGTGCTGTATATCGGCGGGGCGCTTCTGGCGTCACATGCTGCCACTATCGAAACACTTCTGGGCGCAAGGCTACTGCAAGGGCTGGGGGCGGCGGCCCCGCGTGTGGTGGCAACCGCGATGGTCCGCGACCTGTATCAAGGCCGCGCAATGGCGCGCGTCACCTCGATCATCATGACGCTGTTCGTGTTGTTTCCGGCGGTTGCACCATCGATCGGGGCGGGAATAATCCTGTTGTCCGACTGGCGCGCTATTTTCTATGCTTTCGTCGCGTTCGGACTTGCAAGTGGAATATGGCTGTTTCTGCGCCAGCCTGAATCACTGCCACCGCAGCGCCGCCGCCCGCTAAGCCCGACCGCCATCGGAAATGCCATCGTAGAAATCAGCACAAACCGCGCCGTCATGGTCTATGTCGCCGCGCTGGTTTTTTCCTTTGCGCCGCTGTTCACATGGCTGTCCAATCTGCCCATGATCTTTGATGAGGTATATGACCGCGCATCCAGTTTCCATTTGTGGTTTGCTGCGACTGCGTTGATTTCCGGTAGCGCCAGTATGGTGAATGCCAAACTGGTTATGCGGTTTGGCATGCGAAAACTGGCAACTATTGCCTTCACATGGCAGGTGCTGGCATCTGCGGTGTTTCTGTTGATATTGCCGCTGGACCTGCCTGCACCGTGGGATTTCGGGGTCTTCTTCGCGTTTATGTGTTCGACTTTTTTCACCATAGGACTAACTTTCGGAAACCTGAACGCGCTGGCTTTGCAGCCCTTGGGCCATATTGCGGGAACAGGTGCCTCGGTGGTTATGTCATTATCGACGATTGGGGCCGTGGCAGTATCGGTTCCGGTTGCACTGGCCTATGACGGATCGCCACTGACGCTGGTGGTTGGCAATTTCGGGTTCGCAGGCTGCGCATTGGCGTTATTGCTGTATTCACGACG
Source organism: Roseinatronobacter sp. (assembly GCF_051859525.1). Classification (NCBI taxonomy): domain Bacteria; kingdom Pseudomonadati; phylum Pseudomonadota; class Alphaproteobacteria; order Rhodobacterales; family Paracoccaceae; genus Roseinatronobacter; species Roseinatronobacter sp. The sequence continues at coordinate 210,235 of NZ_JBHYFM010000003.1, forward strand.
GTTTGCAGCCGCCGATATGGCTTGAAGACCGGCGCGTTTCGCGCGACGATCAACAAATGAACTGACACAAAAATATAGGCGGGTCTTATGGAACTCATTCTGGCGCTTGTCGTCCTTCTGGTCCTGATTGTTATCATGGGGCTGAAGATCGTGCCCCAGTCACGCAATCTGGTTATTACACGGCTTGGGGCTTATCACCGGACCCTGGATGCGGGCGTCAATATCATCGTGCCGTTTCTGGACCGCGTGCACGCCAATGTACCGGTGAATGATCAGGTTTTGAACGATATCGAACTGGAGGTTGTATCGGCGGATAACGTGGTGTTTGGTGCGCAGCTGCTGGTTGTCTACCGCATCGAGAACCCCGAAGCGGCGGTATTCCGCGTCAACAATATCGACAATCTGGTGGTCGGGCTGGTGCAATCGCTGGTGCGGTCCGAATTGGGCAAGGTTGAACTGGATGCTGTGCAATCCGATCGCGGGTCACTGAATGTTGCCTTGCTGGAAGCGTTGGAGGACGCGGGCAAGACCTATGGCATTCGCATCAGCCGGTCTGAAATCACTGATGTCCGCCTGAACGAGACGACACAGAAGGCCATGGCCGAGGTTCTGGCCGCCGAACGCGAACGCCGCGCCGCCATTACCCGCGCCGAAGGTCAACGCCGCGCGGCGGAATTGAACGCAGATGCGGAATTGTATGAAGCCCAGCGCCGCGCGGATGCGATCCGTGCCATTGCGCAAGCCAATGCAGAAGCCAACCGCGAGATTGCTGCATCACTTGAAGGGGCCAATGCCCAAGAAGCACTGGTGTTCCAGACCGCGCGCATGCAGGTCGAGGCGCTGGAGGGGCTTGCGAAATCCGACAATGCAAAACTGATCATGCTGCCCGGCGGTCCGTCCAATGCCTTCCGCGAGGCGGCGGCGATTATGAAAGACATTTAAGCAATGGACGCGCTTGGCCTGCCAGACTGGATAATCTGGGGCATTATTGCCGTGGTCCTGCTGATCGCGGAAATGATGACCACAGTGTATGTGGCCCTTGGCTTTGCATTGGCCGCCGTGGCAGTGGCTGTTCTGGTCTGGTTGCTGCCAGGATTGCCCGTGCTGGTGCAAGCACTTGTCTGGGCCGCGTTGGGACTTCTGGTCTGGTTGGGGCTGTCACGCTGGAACACGGCACGCCGCAAGAACCGGCGCGACATCAATGACTTCGACTCTCTCGAGTCATTGCCGGAATCGGATCGCAAAAAGCGAACACCACCGGGCGATGCACCAGACCAGTAGCGCCCCAATGGCCAACGGCACAGGCTGGCACGACGCCCCGCCTGTGCCCGAGGCGGCGCCGCATCAGACTTCGCCGTAAAGCCCCTCATAGATTGGTGTCAGGGTTTCAGTATCAAACAGGGACGATACTGACGTCCCTTTCCATGTGTTCAGAATGCCTTGGGCAAACATGGGCGCGGTCGGAACGATGCGAATGTTATGCGCAGATTTCACCGCTTCGGTCGGCGCTATGGAATCCGTAATGACAAGGGATTTCATGACCGAATTCGTGATCCGTTCCACCGCGGGACCAGACAGAACGCCATGGGTGATATAGCTGTGCACTTCCGTGGCGCCCGCCTCGACCAGTACTTCTGCTGCTTTGCACAGCGTTCCGGCAGTGTCGCAAATGTCATCCACGATGATACAGCTTTTGCCGCGCACATCCCCGATGACGGTCATTTCCGCAATCTCGCCGGGTTTTTCGCGGCGCTTGTCCACAATCGCCAGCGCACAGCCAATGCGTTTGGCCAGCTCACGCGCGCGCGCCACACCGCCAACATCGGGGGACACGACCGTTACATCCTGCAACCGCCCCTTGAAATGATGCAGCACATCCAGTGAAAAGACGGGCGCCGCGTAAAGGTTGTCCACCGGAATATCAAAGAACCCCTGAATCTGGGCCGCGTGCAGATCCAGCGTCAGAATACGCTCAATGCCTGATTGCGCGATCATATTTGCGACCAGTTTGGCAGAAATGGGCGTGCGCGCCTTGGTGCGGCGGTCCTGACGGGCATAGCCGAAATAGGGGATAACCGCCGTAATGCGCGACGCAGACGACCGCTTCAGCGCATCAGCAATAATCAACAATTCCATCAGGTTGTCATTGGCAGGATTCGACGTGGACTGGATAATGAACATATCCTCGCCGCGGACATTCTCATACACCTCGACAAAAACTTCCTGATCGTTGAAGCGTTCCACCCGCGCGTCAACAAGCCCCACACTCATACCACGATGCAACGACATTCGTCGCGCAATGGCCTTGGCAAGCGGAACATTCGCGTTGCCGGAAATCAGCTTGGGTTCGGTGCGGTCGATCATGGGACAATCCTTGACGAAATGGGGCCGGATGGGATTCGGACAAGATTGACACCGCTTACCACCCCGCTACGATCTTGCAAACCGCCAAGGCAAGGAGCCGCAAGAAATGCCGCATATTGACTACTACTTAACGCCCATGTCGCCTTGGACATATCTGGCCGGCAAACGCCCTGCACAAATTGCCGCGAAATCCGGCGCCAGCCTGCGCTACAAACCACTGGACCCGACAGCGCTGTTTGCCCGCACAGGCGGTCAGGTGCTGGCAGACCGCCATGACAGCCGCAAGGCATACAGGTTGCAGGAATTGCGCCGTTGGTCTGAACGTCTGGACATGCCGCTGAACCTGCGCCCCGCGTTCTTTCCGGCCAATCCTGCGCCTGCCTCTTATGCCATGATTGCGGCACAAGAAGCGGGCGGCGGCGATCTGGCGGAACTGCTGCACCGCCTGACGCGTGCCTGCTGGGCAGAGGATCGTAACATTGCCGATGACGATGTCATTCGTGATTGCCTGTCAGCGGCAGGTTTCGATCCGGCCCTTGCCTTCAGCGGCATGTTGCAGGGCGCGGAAATCTACCCCCGCAACCTTGAAGATGCGGTCGCGGATGGCGCTTTTGGCGTGCCGTTTTTTGTTGTCGGGCAGGAACGGTTCTGGGGTCAGGACCGGCTTGATTTTCTGGCCCGGCATCTTGGGGTCAGCCCCTGACCCCGTCCGGAAGCGAAAGCCGCAGGGGCGGGACACCATAGGCTGGAAAAACAAAATGCCCCGAACCAACGAGTGGTTCGGGGCATTTTGCAAATAACGCACGCGTGTTCAGGCAGCTTCCGCCTCGGCTGCGGCAGCGGCATGACGCCGTTCGCTTTCCTCGCGCGACAGGGCGACCGACGTGCGTACACCTTTGGCCACGAATTCCATCAGGCCCGACACAACACGTTCATTGGGGTCGATACCCGCGCAGCTTAGCACCTCGCGGCCATCACGGGACCGCGCCCAACGCGCGATTTGTTCCGGGCCGTTGCCATATTTCTTGTCATCCGCAATCGCATCATCAAGTGCAGCCAACACAACCGCTGCGAAAAGTTTGCGGGCGCGGGCCCCTTGCTCATGCGTGAAGGCCGTTCCATCCGCTGAATCGAACATGTTTCGTTCCTTATTCTTGCTCTTGCATTTACCGCTCGGGCCTGCATACGCGGTTTGCGCTGTGATTCGCTACGCTATTCATGCATACCAGCCATGCAATTTTTGCATGAATGCAATATTTCCGGCAAAGGATCGAGTTCTTGCCTAAATCCTATCTGCGCGATATAGGGGCAAAAACCCATTATTCAAGGCGCAGCAAGGTATCCTATGCCCAAAATCAACGGTAACGAGATTCGCCCAGGCAATGTTCTGGAACATGATGGCGGGCTTTGGGCTGCGGTCAAGGTCAACCATGTGAAACCCGGAAAAGGCGGCGCATTTGCCCAAGTCGAGATGAAGAACCTGCGCGACGGGCGCAAACTGAATGAACGCTTCCGGTCCGAAGACAAGGTTGAGCGTGTGCGCCTTGAACAAAAAGACCAGCAGTTTCTATATGAAACCGATGGCCGCCTTGTTGTGATGGACATGGAAAGCTTCGAGCAGATCGAACTCGATGTCGAAATTCTGGGCGAGCGCCGCCCCTTCTTGCAAGATGGCATGACCGTCACGGTGGAATATTACGGCGAAGAAGCGCTGAACATCTCGATCCCGCAGAAGGTTGTCTGCAAGATCGTGGAAACCGAACCTGTCGTCAAAGGGCAGACTGCGGCAAACAGCTTCAAGCCTGCGGTGCTGGACAATGGCGTGCGCATCCTTGTTCCGCCCTTTGTCGGACAGGACGAAGATATCGTCGTGAACACGGAAACATTCGAATATTCCGAACGCGCCTGACACAGTCACAAGTTTTTCAGACAATATTGCAATGGTCGTTCTGCAATATTGCTTGTCCCGCAAGGTGTGTGTGCGTTAAGCCCTTGTAAATGGGCCGATACCGCAGGAGCATGCCATGCGCCTTTTTCTTGCTGTGATGACCGCGCTTGCAACGGGTGTGCCTGTTGCGGCGCGTGATATCACCGCGACGGTGCAATGGGATATGCCGACACCGCAAGGCGCTGAAACAGTCACTGTGGTTCTGAACAATGAAGGGCAGTTGCTGGCGCAACAACGCGTTGATGTAACGCCCGACAACAACACCGCCACACACAGCTTCGCGGCATTGCCACGGCAAGCCGGCAGTCTTCAGGCCGGGCTTGTGCTGGATGGGCAATTGCTGGCGCAAAGTTCACAGCTAAGTCTGGACGGGCGCGGCGCGGCGCCCGATCTGGTCTTGCATCCGATCCTTGCGCTTGGCTTCCGGTCATCCTGGGCGTGTGACGATGGCACAACCCTGATGCTTGCCCCTGCCGCGGGGGGGCTGCGCGCCATCACCCGGCAGGGAACGATGTTCTTTCACGATGACGGGCAGGGCCGTTTTTCTGCGGAGGATGGCACGGTACTGGATGATGACGGCCCAAGCATTACGCTGACGCCTGCAAACGGCCCCCAGCCCGCGACCTGTGCGCGCATTCCAGCGCAGCCGATCCTGCCAATCACGGCCCGTGCCGCCGACGAAAGCTGGCAAATCGAGCTGGGCCTGAACGAGGCGCTGATCACCCTGCCCCGACCGGACGGGGATCAGGATATACTTGACCAGATGACAGCGCGACGCACCGATGACGGGGCGCTGCTGTTCGAGTCTGATGCAATGTCGCTGCGCCTTACGGATGAGGCTTGCAAACTGGATGATGCAATCATCCCGTATCCGGTTTCTGCGGCGCTGACACGCCACACATCATCAGCGGTCAGTCACGGATGTGCAGGCGCGCCATTAAGGCTGCTGCAAGGCCGCACATGGTATGTCGATACGCTTTTTTCGGTCCCTCACCCTGCGGACATGCCCGACCTGACGCTGGAGGTCGCAAACGGCCAGATCAGCGGACGCCTTGCGTGCAACCTGTATGTTGGACAGGTCGCAATCGTAGACGGCGCGCTGTCCCTTAGCGACCTTGGAACAACACGGCTGGCCTGTCCAACAGCAAAGCGCAATCTTGAATTACGGCTTCTGGACGCATTGGAACACGCAGACGGGTTCGACATAGGCAACAAGGGTGAATTGATCTTGCGCAGCGGGTCGGTCACAACACTGACGGCGTCACGCCGGTAACGCATCAGAACACCGGCTGCTCGCCGGTTTCCTTGACTGCCTCCATCACGACATGTGTGGACGTGGACGTAATATAGGGCAGTCCGGAAATATGCTCGGCCAGCACGCGCCGGTAAGACGCGATATCGCGGCTGCGCACCTTCAGCAAATAGTCGAATGCCCCCGCAATAAGATGGCATTCTTCGATTTCGGGGACATTGCGCACTGCGTCATTAAAGGCCTGCAACGCGGTCTCGCGCGTGTCCGACATTTTCACTTCAACAAACGCAATATGCGCAGCATCAATCTGGTGGGGGTCGATCATTGCACGGTATCCGTGAATGACGTTCTGCTCCTCCAGCCTGCGCAGGCGCGCCTGCGTCGGGGATTTGGTCAACCCGATACGAGAGGCAAGTTCGGTCACACTCAGCCGGCCATCAACGGCCAGAATACGCAGGATCGCATGGTCAAAGCTATCCAGCTTCAAGCGGGTCATTGTTTTGCACCCTTCATAGAAAAAAGTCGTATTACCCGCGCTTACGGCCAATTAAGGCTGAATACAATCCGATTATCTGGAATACTGGTGATAATTCCTTATAAAGGCATGCAACATGACGATGCGAATGCGCCCTTGTGCCAAGATTACCCACCAAATCTTACGCGATGAAGCGGATGCTGTTGCGATTGCAACAAATATGGCTGCGCTGGACGCGGATGCGCGTGCGCAAATAAGCACACATGCGGCGGGACTTGTCCACGACATCCGCACCCAAGCCACACCCGGCCTGATGGAGGTGTTTCTGGCCGAATACGGCCTGTCCACTGACGAAGGGATCGCCCTGATGTGTCTGGCCGAGGCGCTGCTGCGCGTGCCTGATGCCGCCACAATCGACGACCTTATCGAGGACAAGATAGCGCCATCGGATTGGGGCAAACATCTGGGGCAGTCGTCCTCCAGTCTGGTCAATGCGTCCACATGGGCGCTGATGCTGACCGGACGTGTTCTGGATGATCGTAGCAAAAGCGCGGCACAGGTGTTGCGCGGGGCCGTCAAGCGGCTTGGGGAACCCGTCATCCGCACGGCGGTCGGGCGCGCAATGCGGGAAATGGGGCGCCAGTTCGTGCTGGGCGAAACCATTGGCACGGCCATGACCCGCGCGGCAAAAATGGAAGCGCGCGGTTATAGCTATTCTTATGACATGCTGGGCGAAGCGGCCCGCACCATGAATGATGCGCAACGCTACCACACGGCCTATCGCAGTGCCATTCGCAGCATTGGCGCAGCCGCAACCGGCAATGACATTCGCACAAATCCCGGCATTTCCGTGAAATTGTCCGCGCTGCATCCGCGCTATGAACTGGCACAGGCAGACCGCGTCATGGCCGAGTTGGTGCCACGGCTGCGCGAACTGGCACGGCTGGCAGCGGCGTTGGGCATGGGGTTCAATATTGACGCCGAAGAACAGGACCGTCTGGCCCTGTCGCTGGATGTCATCGCTGAAGTGTTGCGTGACCCCGCCCTTGAAGGCTGGGACGGGTTCGGGGTGGTGGTGCAGGCATATGGCCCGCGCGCGGCGGACGTGATCGACTGGTTGCATGAACTGGCCCGAACGCATGACCGCAAGCTGATGGTCCGGCTGGTCAAGGGCGCGTATTGGGACACCGAAATCAAACGCGCGCAAGTCATGGGGCTGGACGGTTTTCCGGTGCTGACCCAAAAACCGGCGGCGGATGTCAATTTCATCGCCTGCGCGCGCAAGCTGCTGGGCATGACATCGCGGATCTATCCGCAATTTGCGACACACAACGCGCATACGGTCGCAGCCGTGTTGCATATTGCCGCGCAAATGCAGATCAGCCCGCTGGATTATGAGTTCCAGCGCCTGCACGGTATGGGGGAATCCCTGCATGATCTGGTCCTGACGCGCAACGGCACGCGCTGCCGCATTTACGCCCCTGTCGGCGCCCATAAGGATTTACTGGCCTATCTGGTGCGGCGGTTGCTGGAGAACGGTGCCAATTCGTCATTTGTGAACCAGATTGTCGATGCGGATGTGCCCCCTGAAACTGTGGCTGCCTGCCCTTTTGCCGCACTGGATACGCTGCCGGAAGGGCGCAACCCGAAACTGGCTGTCGGGCCGGAACTGTTCGGCGCTGAACGGCGTAATTCCTGCGGCTGGGACTTGACCTGCCATGCCGATCTGGACGCGATTGACGGCGCGCGCACCCCCTACAGAACACAGACATTTCGCGCCGCGCCGCTGATCGCTGGTCAAGCGGAAGCTGCAAAAGGCCATGTCGCGCTTAATCCTGCCAACCCTGCCGACCAACTGGGCGAGGTGGCGCAAGCCACACAACAAGATGTTGGCGCAGCGCTAAGCGCAGCGCAGCCATGGGACGCAGATGTGTCCACACGCGCGCAGGTTCTGAACCGCGCAGCCGACCTTTATGAAGAACATTTTGGACAGATCTTCGCCATTCTGGCGCGTGAAGCCGGGAAAACCCAGCTTGATGCCGTAGGCGAGCTGCGCGAGGCTGTGGATTTCCTGCGCTACTACGCGCTGCAAGCGCAGAACCTGAACATGCCCGCGCGGGGAGTGATCACCTGCATCAGCCCTTGGAATTTTCCGCTGGCTATTTTCACCGGCCAGATTGCGGGCGCATTGTCGGCGGGCAATGCCGTTCTGGCCAAACCTGCCGAACAAACGCCCATCATCGCGCATTTTGCAACGCGCCTTCTGCACGAAGCGGGTGTTCCACGACATGTGCTGCAACTGCTGCCTGGCGATGGGGCCACAGTGGGTGCCGCGCTGACCTCGGACCGGCGTGTGGGGGGCGTGGCCTTCACCGGATCAACCGAAACCGCCCTTCTGATCCGGCGCAACATGACCGAAAACCTGTCACCTGATGCCCCGTTAATTGCAGAAACCGGCGGGCTGAATGCCATGATCGTCGACAGCACCGCCCTGCCGGAACAAGCGGTGCGTGACATTCTGGCGTCTGCGTTCCAATCGGCGGGGCAGCGCTGCTCGGCGCTGCGCTGTCTGTATCTGCAAGAAGACATCGCCGAAGGGGTCGAAGAAATGCTGTTCGGCGCCATGCAGGAACTGCGGCTGGGCGATCCATGGCATCTGGAAACGGATATAGGGCCAGTAATCGACAGCGACGCGCGCGACCAGATTGCGGCCTATATCGCGCAAGCCAGCGCCGCAGGTCGGTTACTGCACCAGATCGCGGCACCTGCCGACGGGCATTTCATTGGCCCGGCGGCATTGCGCGTATCCGGCATTCAGGACCTGACGCACGAAGTGTTCGGGCCGGTTCTGCATATCGCGCGGTTCCGTGCATCAGATCTGGACCGCGTGATTGATGATATCAATGCCCGCGGATATGGCCTGACCTTCGGGCTGCATACCCGTATCGATGCACGGGTGCAGCATGTTGTCGAACGGGTGCAGGTCGGCAACACCTATGTGAACCGTAACCAGATCGGTGCGGTCGTGGGCAGCCAGCCTTTTGGCGGAGAGGGGCTTTCCGGCACTGGACCGAAAGCAGGCGGGCCGCATTACTTGCACCGCTTCACGCGCACACCCGCCAGCACCACGACCGCCACACCTGCGCAAAACCTGCCTGTGGCCGCGCTGGAACAGGCGGTTGGCGCCCCACTTGCCGCCAGCGCGCCACTGCCGGCGGAACAGGACCTGCCCGGACCAACAGGGGAAACCAACCGCCTGCGCCATGCCGCCCGCCTGCCTGTCCTGTGCCTTGGCCCCACACTTGACCTTGCGCGGTCGCAGGCGAATGCGGTGCGCGCGCTTGGCGGCACGGCGGCCATACTGGACGGCATTCCCGCAGGGCTGGACCAGATGGGCGGCTTTTCGGCGGTCATGTTCTGGGGGCCGGACGATCAGGCGCGCCAGATCGCCCGCATCCTTGCGCAGCGCGACGGGCCGATTGTGCCCCTGATTACGGGCGCGCCAGATGCGGCCTATGTCCTGCTGGAACGGCACTTGTGTGTCGATACAACAGCGTCCGGCGGCAATGCACAGTTGCTGGCAGATGTCGGGGCATAAGACGCCCTAACGCGCGCAGGGGCGGACGTATGTCCGGCCCCCTGCGCGCTATTCGGCGGCTTGTTCCTGCGCGCTTGCGGCGTCAATTTCGGCAGCGCGGCGTTCTACCTGTTCAACGATATGCTCAATCATTTCGGCATTTGACAACTTGTGGCTTTGCTTGCCCGCCAGATAGACCATGCCGGACCCCGCACCCCCGCCGGTAAAGCCGATATCGGTCATCAGCGCCTCGCCCGGGCCATTGACGACACATCCGATGATCGACAGACTCATCGGGGTTTTGATATGGGCCAGTCGATCCTCCAGCGCGGATACAGTCTTGATCACGTCAAAACCCTGTCGCGCGCAGGACGGACATGAAATTATGTTGACGCCGCGATGGCGCAGGCCAAGGGATTTCAGAATTTCATAGCCGATCTTGACCTCCTCGACCGGATCAGCGGACAGGGACACCCGAATCGTATCGCCAATTCCCATCCAAAGCAGGTTGCCCAGCCCGATCGCGGATTTCACTGTACCAGAAATCATGCCGCCCGCTTCGGTAATTCCCAGATGGATCGGGGCATCCGTCGCCTCGGCCAGTCCCATATAGGCCGCAGATGCCATGAACACATCGGACGCCTTCACACTGATCTTGAAGTCATGGAAATCATTGTCCTGAAGAATCCGGATATGCTCCAGTCCGCTTTCGATCATGGCATCAGGGCAAGGTTCGCCGTATTTTTCCAGCAAGTGCCGCTCAAGCGACCCCGCATTCACGCCGATGCGAATCGAACACCCATGATCGCGGGCGGCCTTGATGACGTCGCGCACGCGCCCTGCATCGCCAATATTGCCGGGGTTTATGCGCAAACAGGCCGCGCCCGCTTCTGCTGCCTCGATCCCGCGTTTATAGTGGAAATGAATATCGGCCACGATGGGCACAGGACTTTCGCGCACCACCTCGCGCAGGGCCCGGCTGGCGTCAGTGTCTGGCACGGATACTCGCACAATGTCAGCGCCCGCTTCGGCACAAGCCAGAACCTGCTTGATTGTCGCGGGCGCATCGCCGGAATCGGTGTTTGTCATGGTTTGAACACTGATCGGCGCGCCGCCGCCCACCGGCACATTGCCAACCATGATCTGGCGTGACTTGCGCCGCTCTATGTTGCGCCATGGGCGAATATGGTTGTGATCCATGCGAATACCGCCCTTTGTCAGGAAATCATTGCACCAAAGATAGACCACATGGAAGCGCGCGGCAACCAACCGTTACCGCGCGCTGCTGATCAAAAAGCCGGTAGTTTAGTCTGCGACCTGCGCGTAATCGATGAAATTCAGCAATTCGCTATCCCCGCTCAGGTCAGCAAGGGCAAAGCGTTCGGACACTGCGTCAGGCGACAGTCTGACCTGATCGACGACCTGCGCACCTGGCGCTGTCGGGCCAAAGGGCTGCCCGTCAACCAGCATGTAGACCGATCCGGAATTACCGGCCCGCAGAATGGGCGGTTCTTCCGACTGCGGCACGACATAGCGTTCGCCTGCGTCCAGAATACGTTCAAACAGCACGGTCCCATCAGCGGCGCGCACGCGAATCCAGCTGGGACGCACGGCCAGCACCTCGACCTGCGGGGGGCCGTCACTGGTCACGCGAACCCCTGCTACGTCAACATTGTCAGCTTGCGCGATTCCACCCGACGCATCGGCCAAGGCACGTTCGATGGCGCTTCGGGTCTGGTCCATCAGGTCCGCATCATTGTCGCCCTCTCGCGGGTTGATTGCGGCAATCGGGCCGTCACGCGACACCATGACCGGCGAATCCAGCGCTTCGGGACGATAGGCGCGCACCACACCCTGCGCATTGGCAACGACGGACTCGTCGCGCCCGATGCGCAGATCATCTTCGCCAAGCTCGGCGATCCGCGGCGCGGCAGCCCCGCTCATGACCGGATCAAGGTCGGCCATCACTTCTGGCGGCTGGTCGGCAGGAACCAGATTCACGCGCTGGACTTCTTTCAGCACGGTCCATCCGCCATATCCAAGCCCGATAATCAGCGCCAGCAACACAGTGATTGACCCCAATGCGGCCATGTCCAACCTGCGCCAGAACGGCTCCGGCTCGGCGGCCAGTCGGGTACGCGACAACAGACCCGGTTGGAATTCGCGGTTAACAGCGACATCAGGACGCTTGGGCGCCAGCGCCTTCTGTAAGTCCGGATTGATGGAAAAATTCGTTTCGGCGCAGAATTTCGCATAGCACCAATCGGGGTCCATACCCAAATATCGCGCATAGGACCGGACATAACCGGCCACGAAGCTTGTCGCCTCGAATGCCGATAAATCGCCCGCTTCTATTGCAGATATATAGGTGGCGCGGATGTGCAGCTCTCGCTGAACATCTAGCAGGGATTTGCCCATGGTGGCGCGTTCGCCACGCATCAGGTCACCTAATTGCACCTCGAAATCATCAAAGCCCACAGCACCAGACTGTGTTTCAGCCTCAACCTCGGGTTTGCTGCCAAACCACTTCATTCCCGCCCCTTAACACAGATATTGTTGCTCAAATGCCACAAAATCGACACAGATTTCTTATGATCCATTGACGATTTGTTACAGTATACGGGTTTTCACATCGATTTGAAGCGTTAAGATTTGTCAGGCAGAAATTTCGGCACGATTTAGCGCACAATGCGCCCACAATCCGTCCATTGCGCGAACAAGGTCATCAATCATGCGTGGCTTGTGCACGGGTGACGGCGTGAAGCGCAAACGCTCTGTGCCGCGCGGAACCGTCGGAAAGTTGATCGGCTGCACATAAATTCCGTTTTCTGCCAACAACATATCCGATATTGCCTTGCAATGCACAGGGTTGCCGACATGCACCGGCACAATGTGACTGCCGTGATCGATGATCGGCAGGCCAAGGCCGCGCAGGCGCATTTTCAGAATACGCGCATTTTCCTGCTGTTTGTCGCGCAAATATTGTGCGGTTTTCAAGTATTCAACGGATGCCACTGCGCCAGCCGCCACAGCGGGCGGGATCGAGGTGGTGAAAATGAAGCCTGGCGCGTAGGACCGCACGGCATCACACATCTTGGCGGAGGCTGCGATATACCCGCCCATCACGCCATATGCCTTGGCAAGCGTGCCATTGATGATATCGATCCGGTCCATCAGGCCATCACGTTCGCACACGCCTGCCCCGCGCGGGCCATACATGCCCACGGCATGCACTTCGTCAATATATGTCAGCGCGCCGAATTCATCCGCCAGATCGCAGATTTCCTTGATCGGCCCGAAATCCCCATCCATGGAGTAGATCGATTCGAACGCAATCAGCTTGGGCGCATCGGGATCATCGGCAGCCAGCAATTCACGCAGATGCGCGACGTCATTGTGACGGAAGATACGCTTGGCACCCCCGTTGCGGCGCACCCCCTCGATCATGGAGGCGTGATTCAATGCATCCGAATAAATGATCAGGCCCGGAAACAGCTTCGGCAGGGTCGAAAGCGTGGCATCATTGGCAATATACGCCGAGGTGAACACCAAAGCCGCTTCCTTGCCATGCAAATCGGCCAAGGACGCCTCCAACCGCTTGTGATATACGGTCGTGCCCGAAATATTCCGCGTGCCACCTGATCCTGCGCCCGTCGCCTCTATCGCTTCATGCATCGCTTGCAGGACAACAGGGTTCTGGCCCATCCCCAGATAGTCATTGCCGCACCAGACGACGATTTCCTGCTGCTCGCCATCCGGACGTGTCCACATCGCGTGCGGGAACTGGCCCTGACGGCGTTCAATATCGATAAAGGTCCGGTATCGGCCTTCGTCATGAAGCCTTTGAATGGCGGCATCGAGCGCGGCGTTGTAGTTCAAGACCCTCTCCCTCGCGGCTGCTGGGTACATATTCATCTATATCGATTTGCTGCGTATTTTCAACAGGTCGATCCATCCCTGTTTACGCCAGGGGATTGGTGGTGCCTTTGACCTAAATCAAACCTGCTATTAGAACAAATAAAAATCGCAGCGACCGATTGTCGCGAACGCCAACAAGGCAGCGAGGCCCCTAGCGTGGTGCGATTTCCAGAACAACCTGACAAGCGCGCCCGCCACTGCGCAGATTGTTGCATTCCGCGATCGCCATTGTCCTTGCGCGGTCCATATCAGGCAATTCGGACATCGCAACCGCAGATTGCGCAGGCATACCATTGCGAATGAACCCGTCAGCAGGCGCAACGGCCAAGGCCCCGAACCCGCCGGCGCCTTCCGGCAAGAACAGCGCCAGCGCATCTTCGTTCTGGCCGACAAGGCGCAATGTCGCTGTTTCCTCTTCATTCAGGAAATCATGCAGGTGCAAGACAACCTGCGCATCTGCCAGTTCATACAATTCCGACTGCGCAGGGTTGGCATTGGCAGCCGCAATCGCACTGCCGGAAATTGCAGTGACCAGCACCATCAAGTTGCGCGCGTAAGGTAGTTTCATGTCGTCACCCATCCGAATCAGTCATAGAAGTCCAACTTGTTATATACACAGAAGCGGGGCTGGACAGCCCGACGCGCTTTGATAGGCTGCGCACGAACAGAAACCCGGAGAAGATGATGAAACCCGACCTGAACGCTGTCCTTGACCAGATCGACCAGGACCTGCCCGACGCGCTTGACAGGCTACAGGATTTGCTGCGCATTCCGTCCATTTCGACCGATCCGGCCTATGCACCAGATGTGGACCGCGCGGCGCAATGGCTGGTTAATGACCTGACTGCACTGGGATTTTCTGCCCGCAAGGACAAGACCCCCGGTCACCCGATGGTGGTGGCAAACGGCGGTGCACAGGATGGGGCGCATTTGCTGTTTTACGGCCATTACGATGTTCAGCCTGTGGACCCGCTGGAATTGTGGGACAACGACCCGTTCGACCCCAGGATCGAGGACACCGCCAACGGAAAAGTGATCCGTGGTCGCGGTGCATCTGATGACAAAGGCCAGCTGATGACGTTCATCGAAGCGTGCCGCGCATGGCTGAAGGTCCACGGGTCACTGCCTGTGAAACTGACCTTCTGTCTGGAAGGCGAAGAAGAAAGCGGCTCGCCCTCGCTTGTGCCATATCTGACCGAAAACAGTGACGCGCTGCGCGCCGATCTGGCGTTGATCTGTGACACAGGGCTGTTTGATGCGCAAACGCCGGCCGTGACCACCATGCTGCGCGGTCTGCTGGGCGAGGAAATCATCATTCACGGCCCTGAACGCGACCTGCATTCGGGATCATTCGGCGGGGCCGCCATGAACCCCGCGCGCGTTCTGGCACGCATTCTGGCGGATCTGCATGATGATCAGGGCCGTGTCACTGTGCCCGGTTTCTATGACGGGGTTCCCGAACTGCCCGACGACTTGCGCGCCCAATGGGACGGGCTGGGATTTGATGCTGATGCGTTTCTGGGGTCCGTCGGGCTGAAATACCCGGCAGGAGAGGCCGGACGCAGCGCTTTGGAAATGATCTGGTCGCGCCCGACATGCGAAATAAACGGCATGACATCCGGCTATACAGGTGCCGGTTTCAAGACCGTCCTGCCCGCGCGCGCATCTGCCAAGGTCAGCTTCCGTCTGGTCGGGCAGCAGGACCCCCATGAATTGCGCAAGGCGTTCCGCGAATTTGTGCGCGCACGCATTCCCGCCGATTGCCGTGTGGAATTTCTGGATCACGGCGCATCGCCCGCATCGGTGATGGAAACAAGCCACCCCGCATTTGAGGCCGCACGACTGGCATTGACCGACGAATGGCCAAAACCCGCCGCCTTCGTGGGCGCGGGCGGGTCGATCCCGATTGCAGGATATTTCAAGTCCATTCTGGGAATGGATTCCATGCTGATCGGTTTTGCCAAGAATGATGACCAGATCCATTCCCCGAATGAAAAGTATGATCTGGACAGCTTTCACCGTGGCATCCGGTCCTGGGCGCGTATTATTGACGCTGTTTCAAAAGCGTAGCCCGTTGTCGCAGGTGGGCGTTGCGTCAACGCCCACCTGCGACGCAATCCGTTTTTTGTGCAAACATATGGCGGCCGGACAGGGGCTGAAATGCCTGCCGGTAACTGTGATCCGGCTGCGGTCAAGTTCATCCGCTGCGCCCCCTTCCCCTTGCACCTGCGCGGGATATGTTCCACAGACTAAGGCAAACGCGCTACTGGCGTATCAGACGACACTTTCAGGCGGGAATTGATAGCATGACGGCACCTTTGAAACCGACCGAGGAAATCCACGTCCGGGATGTATTCGGCATTGACAGTGACATGACAGTCAAAGGCTTTGCCGAGGCGACCGACCGCGTCCCCGCATTGGACCCGACCTATAAGTTCGATCCTGACACAACCTTGGCCATTCTGGCAGGCTTTGCCTATAACCGCCGTGTTATGGTGCAAGGATACCACGGGACCGGCAAATCCACCCATATCGAACAAATCGCTGCGCGGTTGAACTGGCCGTCCGTTCGGGTAAACCTTGACAGCCACATCAGCCGGATCGACCTGATCGGCAAGGACGCGATCAAGCTGAAAGATGGCGTGCAGGTCACCGAATTTCAGGAAGGCATCCTGCCTTGGGCATTGCGCAATCCGGTTGCGATTGTGTTTGATGAATATGATGCAGGGCGGCCGGACGTCATGTTCGTGATCCAGCGAGTGCTGGAACATGACGGCAAATTGACGCTGCTGGACCAGAATGAAATCATCACGCCGCACCCCAGTTTCCGGCTGTTTGCCACCGCAAACACCGTGGGTCTGGGCGACACAACGGGCCTGTATCACGGTGTTCAGCAGATCAACCAGGCGCAAATGGACCGCTGGTCATTGGTCGCCACACTGAACTATCTGTCCCATGATGCCGAAGCCGCCATCGTTCTGGCCAAGAACCCTGCCTATAATACCGCCAAGGGGCGGCAGGAAATCAGCCAGATGGTGACAGTGGCCGACCTGACGCGCACGGCATTCATGAATGGCGACCTGTCCACGGTCATGTCCCCGCGCACCGTCATCAACTGGGCCGAGAATGCGCGTATTTTCCGGTCCATCGGCTATGCGTTCCGGCTGTCATTCCTGAACAAATGCGACGAGTTGGAGCGCCGGACCGTGGCGGAATTCTATCAGCGTTGCTTTGACGAGGAACTGCCGGAATCCGCGGTCAGCATGGCGCTGGGGTAGTCATTCGCGTCTGGAATAAAGAAGAAGGGGGCTTGCGCCCCCTTTTTTTGAGTATTTTTGGCAAGATGAAAATGCCTAGACGGTATGCATCATCCACGCGCCGCCATGGTCGCGCGGGTCCACCAGTCCAATTCGTCCAGCATCGCATCCGCCGACCCGCCGATGGAGCCTTCAATCTCGGACATGGGTTTGGATTGACCGCCAAGAGGGTGCACCGCGAAGAAATCGCCGCCCCCGATATGCACCGCCGACCGCGTCGAGGCCATTTGCAATTCAATACCGATAGTGCGCAGATGCTCGGCGGCGCGCGTGCCCCCGACGGACCCGTAGCTTACGATACCGAACGCCTTGCGGTTCCATTCGACATAGGCTTGGTCCAGCGCGTTTTTCAACGCCCCCGTGATGGACCGGTTGTATTCCGGTGTCACAAAGATAAAGCCGTCGAACTGGCCGATTTTTTCCTGCCATGCCTTGGCCTTGCTGTCTTCTGACGGGGCCCATGCGTTTGATGCGACTTCATTGAACAAGGGCAGGTCGAAATCCTTCAGATCAAGGTATTCGACCTCCCAGCCGTCACGCGCTTGCGCACGATCCAGTATCCATTTTGCGGGGGTGTCACCGAAGCGGGAATCGCGGGTGCTGCCCAGAATTACAGCGATACGAGGTGTTGCAGACATGATGTGCCTTCTAGGTTTGGTTGAATTTACGACCTCATACATAACCACTGGAATTTCGTCGCAAATACGGAGTTTTGCACATGGGCTGTGCGATAATACGGATGGGGAATGACACCTTGGGCGGTTCCCGAATGCACAAGCCCTGATCCGTTTATTGGGGCCACGGGCAGGCCCTGCGTGCATTCCGGCACGCGCGGCGCTTTCTTTTCCGGACCTGCTGGTCTATCTCTGGGCAGACGCCCCGCAAACAAGAGCACGCCGCGCATGAACCGCAATGACAACCCCGCCGATCCGTTCAAGAAAGCGCTATCGGACGCGACCCGCACCATGGCTGATTCGCGCGACATGACGGTCACCTATTCGGTCGATCCGCCCGGCGTCAGTGGCGACACGATGCGCCTGCCGCAAGTGACCCGCCGCATGACACGCGATGAGGTCTTGCTGGCGCGTGGCACTGCCGACACATTGGCCTTGCGCATGCGTTTCCATGATGAGACCACCCATAGCCGCTATCTGCCACAAGGCCAGATGGCACGCGACCTGTATCAGGCCATGGAGGATGCGCGATGCGAAGCAGTAG
>NZ_JBHYFM010000003.1:228399-230121 GCF_051859525.1 Roseinatronobacter sp.
CCCATAGCCGCTATCTGCCACAAGGCCAGATGGCACGCGACCTGTATCAGGCCATGGAGGATGCGCGATGCGAAGCAGTCGGCGCACGCCACATGCCGGGCACCGCCAAGAATATCGATGCGCGCATTTCCCATGACGCCACCCGCAAGGGCTATGCCCAGATCCGCGACCGTCAGGATGCCCCCCTGCCGGTGGCCGCAAGCTACATGATCCGCGAACTGGCCACTGGCCGCACCCTGCCGCAAGGGGCGGATCAGGTGCTTAACCTGTGGCGCGGCTTCATCGAGGAACGCGCGGGCGGCACGCTGGAGGGGCTGGAGAAGGTACTGACCGACCAGACAGCCTTCGCGCGCTTCGCCCGCAAGATGATCGAGGATCTGGGCTATGGCGACCAGCTGGGCGATGACCCTGATGATACCGGCGATCAGGATGATGCCACCGACACCGAGGCTGAGGACCAGCCAGAAGAACAGGACACCCCCGACAGCACCGGCCAGGATGAGCAATCCGACGAGGAGAGCGAGGAGGACAGCCCCGCGCAGGACAGCGCACAGGCCGATGCCGCCCTTGATCAGGATGCCAGCGACGAAATGTCGGACGAGGCCGACATGCCCGAAGGCGAGGCCCCGCTTGAGCCGCCGCCCCCGCCCCCCCATTCGGAAGCGAATGCCGAATACAAGGTCTTCAGCACCGCGTTTGACGAAGAAATCCGCGCCGAGGATCTGGCTGATCCGGCCGAACTGGAACGCCTGCGCGCCTATCTGGACCAACAGCTTGAACCCCTGAAAGGTGCTGTGTCGCGGCTGGCCAACAAGTTGCAGCGCCGCCTTCAGGCACAACAGAACCGGTCCTGGCTGTTTGATCTGGAAGAAGGCATCCTTGATGCGGGTCGTCTGGCGCGGGTTGTGGCCAACCCCACAACGCCCCTGTCCTTCAAGCAGGAAAAAGACACCGAATTCCGCGATACAGTGGTGACGCTGTTGCTGGACAATTCCGGATCAATGCGCGGGCGGCCCATTTCCATTGCCGCAATCTGCGCCGATGTTCTGGCGCGCACACTGGAACGCTGCAATGTGAAGGTGGAAATTCTGGGCTTCACCACCCGCGCATGGAAAGGCGGGCAGTCGCGTGAACGCTGGCTGGGCGAAGGGCGCAGCGCGCAACCGGGCCGGCTGAATGATCTGCGCCACATCATCTATAAACAGGCCGATGCACCCTGGCGGCGGGTCCGGCCCAATCTGGGCCTGATGATGAAAGAAGGGTTGCTGAAAGAAAACATTGATGGCGAGGCCCTTGAATGGGCGCACCGGCGCATGCTGGCCCGCCCCGAGGCCCGCAAAATCCTGATGGTCATTTCCGATGGCGCGCCGGTGGACGATTCCACGCTGTCAGTGAACGCAGCCAATTATCTGGAACGGCACCTGCGCGACGTTATTGCGCTGGTCGAACGCCGCCGCGCGGTCGAATTGCTGGCAATCGGCATCGGGCATGACGTGACGCGCTACTATGAACGCGCGGTCACCATCACTGATGTGGAACAACTGGCCGGTGCCATGACCGAACAACTGGCAGCCCTGTTTGACAAAGACCCCCGCGCACGCGCCAGATTTGGTGGCATAAAGCGCGCAATGTAGCCCTGTAGCCCGCCGCCGGCCGTCCTATCCGCCCATTGCGTAGCCTGCGCCGCGGATGGTGCGGATGGGGTCTTCGCCGCCGGTGGTG